>JBBSNR010000006.1:0-22291 GCA_038260635.1 Phormidesmidales cyanobacterium | reverse complement strand
GGCTGGATTGAGAATGTGTATGGTCTGGGCTATAAGCTCAGCCCGAAAGACGATGCGGACCCTAAGCAGGGAACCGAAGCGTCTGCTGCAAAGGCTGAGAGTGCCGCTACATCAACCGCTGCCGATGACACAGAGGCGTCGGTAGCGCAGCAGTTTCACCAGGCTATGGCTGACCTCTGGCAGCAGCATCGAGGCGCTATGGCTGATCGTCTGTTTCATCTACAGCGAGCCGAGCGGGCTTTGCAGGATGGCCCCATCGCCATAGAACTGCGGCAGGCGGCGAGTCAGGCAGCTCACAAGCTAGCGGGCGTTTTGGGCATGTTTGGCCGAGACGATGGCACCCGAATCGCTAGAGACCTGGAATCTGCCCTGGAATTCGATTTGTCTAAGCCGAGCGTGGAGACAGAGGATCAGGCTGAAGCGTCTCATGTGAGTGCTTTGGTGCAGCAGCTGAGTAAAGTTTTAGAGCTGACGGATCAAGCGCTTTCTGAGAAGGGGACGAATGGCGATCGCCCCACCTCATCCGTACCCGCTCAAGCCCCCTCTTCCACCCCCACTCAAATCATTCGGATCCTCGCAGTAGATGACGATCCCGTTTTCCTCAGCTCCCTCCCACCGATGCTAGCGCCCTGGGGAATGGCCGTTACCCCCCTAGCCGACCCGACTCAGTTCTGGCCGGTGCTAAAGTCTACAGCGCCAGACCTGCTCATTCTCGATATTGAGATGCCTGAGTGCGATGGCATTGCGCTCTGTCAGGCGGTGCGCCGCGATCCGCAGTGGCAGAGCGTGCCTATTCTTTTTCTGACGGCCAGACAAAATGCAGCGGGTCAGGTCTTTGCCGCTGGCGCAGACGACTATGTTGCCAAACCGGTCTTAGGCCCAGAGCTAATCACCCGCATCACCAATCGTCTAGAGCGCACCCAGCTATTAAAAAGTCTGCGAGGCCGCGACGCGAAAACCGGGCTGGTCAATCAGGCCCAGGCTCAGCGAGATTTGCAGCAGCTGATGCAGCGCAACCAGCCATATACGTTTGTGCTGCTGCGACTGGTGAATCTGGTTCAGATCAATCTGAACTATGGTCATTCGGCGGGGCATCGGGTGCTGCGAGCCTGGGGTGATGAGCTGTCAGCGCAGCTGACAGAAGCGCTGGTCAGCTATTGGGGGAACGGTGATTTTGTGGTGGGGTTGCCTGAGAGTGACAAGTTGGCCGCTGCTGACAGGCTGGAGGAGGTGCTGAAGGCTTTTCGTCAGCGGGTGTTTGAGGAGGAAGGGGGAAGGGGGGCGATCGCTGCCCCGCCCATTCGCTTTCAGGCTCAATACGCAGTTGGGCTAGCGACCTTTCCTGACGATGGCAAGACGCCAATGGCACTCTATCAAAGCGCCTACCGCAGCGCCCACGCCTTGGCAGAGATCTGAGCAGTCTGCTTGTCCTGCCATCTGACACAACTGTTAGAAAAACGTTATATCAGTGGGAAAATCCGCCGACTTCTTATATTTTGGAGGGATTGTAGAGTCGCTACCAGCCATGGCTAATATCCCTGTAGCTAAAATCTGGGATTCGCTCCGTCGTCAATTTTCGAGGACTGCCCTCCTTAAGATTAGCGGTCAGGTAATCCGCTATGGGCTGTTAGTGGCACTCACCGGGCTGATCGTCTATGCCTGTTCTTCTGCCCCAACCACTTCCTCTACAGAGGAGGTCACGAGCCCGCCTGCCGCTTTGGTTATCCTCTGGGATAAGGGCTATGTGACAGAAGAAGACGAGGCGATTAAAAAAGTTGTTGCAGATTGGCAGGCCCAGGGCGGCTTTCCCGTTATGCTCTCTTTTTACAATTCGGGTGAAACCGCGCCAAAAACGCTGCGAGCCAGTCAGGTTGGGCTGCCGCCCGATATTTTGTTTGCCGCCAAGTCGGTCTACCCGGTCTCCGAGTGGGAGGGTAAACTAGCGGATGTGACTGAAGTGGTGGCTCCCCACGCTGACAGCTACACCCAAGATGCGCTGCAAACGGCTAAAGTCTACGGCAGTGAAAAAGCAAAAGATCGTTACTACGCCGTTCCTATTAACCAGGCTACCACTCACATTTACTACTGGAAAGATCTGCTAGCAGAAGCCGGTTACGCGCCTGATGATATTCCGACCGCTTGGGATCAATTCTGGTCATTTTGGCAGACCGTTCAGTCACGATTAAGTGCGGCCTATCCCACTATTCACAGTATCGGCCTGCCCTATTCTGAGCAGGCTACCGATACCTACCAAATTTTTGACCAGATCCTGGTGGCCTACAATGTCAAGTTGCTAGATGAACAAAATAAACTGCAAATTGACAAGCCTGAGGTGAGAGCAGGCATTATTCAGTGTCTGGACTGGTACTTGCAGTTTTATAAAGCAGGCTACGTCCCTACCAACGCCGTTGACTGGCTAGACCCTGACAACAATCGCAATCTGCTAGATCGCAAATTAGTGATGACTCCCAATCCAACGCTGTCGATTCCGGCGGCGGTGCGCAACGACGAAGACATCTATTTCAACCGGCTAGGGACAGTGGAGTTTCCAGATAAGCCAAACGGGGAGCCATTGCCGCATTTGGTGAGTGTTCGGCTGGCGGTGATCTTTGCAGACTCGCCCCACCTATCGGCGGCTAAGGCGTTTTTGGCTTATCTCACTCAGCCGACTGTGCTCAGTGATTTTCTCAAGGCTGGTTATGGGCGGTTTATGCCCCCCGGCATCAGTCAGATTGAAGCCGATAGCTTTTGGCAAGATCCAGCCGATCCGCATGTTTCAACGGCAATTAAAACGGTGACCGAGGGCCGAACTCAGCCATTTTACAATGTCGAAAATCCAGCCTACGGAGTGGTGATGGAAGAAAACGTATGGGGCCAAACTATTCATGCAATGGCGGCTGATGGGCTGACGGCTGAGGCAGCGGCTGACCGGGCGATCGCCCAAATCCAAACCATCTTCCGTAAAAGCTCATGAGTCAGCAGCAGCCTAGCTTTACCGTTGCGATCGCCCGTTCATTTTTGCTGCTGGCGCTGGTCACGGTCTCTATGGTGGGCACCGTCGCCTTTGTGCGCGGTCGGTCGGCGCTCAAACAAGCCGCCTACAGTCGTCTGAAAGTAACCGCCACGCTCAAAGAAAAAGAGATTAGCCGCTGGCTGGAGTCCTGCGAAGAAGACTTTCTGCTGATTGCTCAGTTTCCAACAGTCAATCGCGATCTGCAAACGCTGCTAACCAGCCCGTCAGATTCACCTGCCTATCAGATAGCTTATCAGCGGCTATCGGCCTACTTTGCCCAAATCACCGAGAAAAAGCCCAAGTTTACTGAGATCTCAGTACAAAACCGGGCCAATCAAATCATTCTTTCGACCAACCCAGCGCTAGAGGGCACCTACGAAATTGCCACTAACCTGACCGTGCTAGAAACCATTGTTGCTGGCGAAACGTTTGCCCCCATTTTTTACGTCTCTCCAGAGACCGGCAGACCCGCCATCACCTATGCCAGCAAGGTATACGACGCTGCGGGCAACCGCCAGGGCATGATTCTAGCCAATCTCAAGCTCAAACGAATTGACGATATCATCGCTGATCGCACCGGGTTAGACCGCACGGGAGAAACCTATCTGGTCGGATTTTTGGCCAATAAAACGGCCTTTATCTCCCGTGATGAGACTTCCGTTTCGCTTCCAGATGGACCGCACAGCGAGGCCATTGATGCGGCCTTGAGAGGTGAAGACGGGGCGACGCTTTACGACAACTATCTGGGCGAGCCCGTGATTGGCGTCTACCGCTGGCTGGCCAATCAAGATGTGGCTTTGCTGGCCGAGATGAGCCAAACAGAAGCCTTTGCCCCGGCCCGGCGGCTGGCGGCGGCAATTATGCTGGTCAGCCTGGGCGCGGCGGGCATTTTGCTATTGGGCGTCAGCCGGTTGGCCGGTCAGCTCAGCCTGTCGCGTCAGCAGATTGAAAGCTACAGCCGCCAGCTAGAGCAAACCGCCGCCGCTGCTAACAGTGCAAACCGGGCGAAAAGTGAATTTCTGGCGAACATGAGCCATGAGTTGCGCACGCCTCTAAATGCGATTCTCGGGTTTACCCAGCTGATGCAGCGCGATCGCAGCTCTACCCCATCAGCTAATCAATCAGCCAATCAAACTGAATACTTGGGCATCATCAGCCGCAGCGGTGAACATCTGCTGAACTTGATCAACGATGTGCTCTCGATGGCGAAAATCGAAGCGGGGCGAACCACCTTTGATCCGAGCTGTTTTGATCTGCGCTATCTGTTGCTCACGCTCGAAGAAATGCTGCGAATGCGAGCGGAAGCCAAAACCCTACAGCTGTTTGTAGAAATAGGCGAAACGGTGCCGCAGTTTATCAAAACAGATGAGATGAAGCTGCGGCAGGTGCTAGTAAACCTGATTGGGAACGCCATTAAGTTTACGCAGGCGGGTAGCGTCACGCTGACAGTTTCTTCAGAGACATCTTCAGAGACAGTAGTGGAGACAGCAGCGGTGAAGACAGCCTCTGTAGAAACGGCTACAGCAGCGCTTCCCTACATTATCTCCTTTAGCGTTCACGATACGGGTCTAGGGATAGCGCCGGAGGAGAAGTCGCACTTGTTCAATCCGTTCTACCAGGCGTCAAAAACGCGCACGGCCCAGCAGGGCACTGGTCTCGGTTTGGCAATCAGTCAGCGCTTTGTCGGGCTGATGAGCGGCCAAATTAGCGTCCAGAGCACGCCCGGACAGGGATCTACTTTTGCATTTAGCATCCGAGCGCTCCCTGCCGACCCCGAGCAGCTGCCCGTGACGATGGGTGAAGTGATTGGCCTTCAGCCCTTGCAGCCTGCCTACCGAATCTTAGTGGTAGAAGATGCCGTTGCGGCCCGCCAGCTGCTGGTAGATCTGCTTTCTCAAGTGGGTTTTGAAGTGCAAGCAGCGGCGGATGGTCAGGCGGCGATCGCCCGCTACCAAACCTGGCACCCCGACCTGATCTGGATGGACATGAGAATGCCGATTATGGACGGCTACGAGGCCACCCGGCAGATCAGAGCGATGGCAACTTCGCCCGTCAAGATCATTGCGATTACTGCCAGCGCCTTTGAAGAGGAGCTGGCCGCGATGCTGGCCAGCGGCTGTGACGACCTGGTACGCAAGCCTTTTCGCGCCGCAGTCATTTTTGAAAAGATGGCTGAGCATCTGGGCGTGCAGTATCGCTATCAGGCGGAGACAGCCCCAACCCTGCCTGCGCCCGCCGTCCCTCAGCCCCTGACACCCGATGATTTGGCTGCGATGCCACCCGACTGGCTAACGCAGTTTCACCAGGCCGCTCTCGAAGTAGATGCCGACCAGCTACATCAGCTGATCGGTCAAATCCCAGCCAAGCATCAACACTTAGCCGAACCGCTCTCTACTCTCACCCAAAATTTCTGCTTTGATGAACTCATCGCCCTGACTCAGACCTATGCTTAACCCTCTGCCGCTGACCAGCCCAGCTACCGCTAAAAAGCCTGCCAAAGCAGATATTTTAGTGATTGATGACACGCCCAAAAATCTGCACCTGCTCTCTACCATGCTGACTGAGCGAGGCTATAAGGTGCGCAGCGTCACGAAGGGCATGACCGGTCTGCGCGGGGCGATCGCCGCTCCTCCCGATCTGATTTTGCTCGATATCAACATGCCGCAGATGAATGGCTACCAGGTCTGCGAGCAGCTCAAGTCTCATGAGATCACCCGCGACATTCCGGTCATCTTTATCAGCGCTTTGGGCGACGTGCTCGACAAGGTCAAAGCGTTCGATGTCGGCGGCGTAGACTTCATCACCAAGCCCTTCCAGATAGAAGAAGTGCTAGCGCGCATTCAAACCCATCTGACGCTGCGCCGCTTGCAGCAAAAGCAGCAGGCTCAAAACCTCCAGCTCCAAAGAGAAATCGACGAGCGCCGCCGGGCTGAAGAGACCTTTGAAAAAGCGTTTTTAGCCTGCCCCAGCCCCATTGCCATCACCACGCTGAGCGAGGGTACTTTTCTGGCAGTCAATCCTAGCTTTTTGCGAATGAGCGACTACACCCAAGCTGAGGTGATTGGCCAAACCGCTGCCGATTTGCAGCTGTGGCGATCGCCCGATCTCTACCAGCAGGCGATCGCCCAGGTCGCTGAGGGCAAGCCGATTTACAGCCAGGAATTAGACTGCCAAACGCGCCGGGGAGAGCTGCGCACCGTACTCGTCTCAATAGAGCGCATCAGCCTGCACGGCGAAAGCTGTGTGCTCAACATTATCAACGACATCACCGAGCGCAAACGCCTCGAAAATGAGTTCGTTTCGGTCGTAAGTCATGAGCTGCGAACGCCCATGCATTCTCTCATCGGCGCGCTAGATCTGCTCAGCACGGGCGAACTTGGCGAACTGACTGACCAGGGAAAACAGATTCTCTCAGTGGCGACTAGCAACACCGAACGCCTGATTCGCCTGGTCAATGACATCCTCGATTTGGAGCGCTTAAAGTCAGCCGAAATCACCCTCAAAACGGCCACTTGCGATATTGAATGCCTCTTTACCCAAGCGGTTGAAGCCATGCAAATGATGGCGAATAAAGCTCAGGTGACGCTTGTCTCAGAGGCAGTGGCGCTGCCGATGAACGTGGACTGCGATCGCATTCTCCAAACCCTGACCAATCTCCTCAGCAACGCGATCAAATTTTCTCACGCTGGCGGCACCGTCCGACTTACAGCCAATCTACAGGCGTCAGGAGAAGAGACAGCTCCTCAGCTCCATATTGCGGTCAGCGATCAGGGTAGAGGCATTCCTGCTGATCAGTTAGAGACAATTTTCGAGAGATTTCAACAGGTGGATGCTTCCGACTCTCGTAAAAAAGGGGGGACAGGGCTAGGGCTAGCTATTTGTCGGCAGATTATCCAACAGCACCAGGGACAGATCTGGGCAGAGAGCACCCTTTATCAAGGCAGCAGCTTTCATATTCTTCTACCGGTGACGTAAATGAATAAGACTATATTGATCGTCGATGACGAAGATGATGCGAGAGCGATCGCCACCCTCGCCCTCAAGATGAAAACCGATTGGACACTGCTCCAGGCTAGCTCCGGCCAGCAGGCGCTAGATCTTGCCGCTGAGCAGCAGCCCGATCTGATCCTACTCGATATGATGATGCCGGATATGGACGGTCGCGCTACCCTGAAAAAACTCAAGGACAATCCGCAGACTCAGCGGCTACCTGTCATTTTGGTGACGGCAAAAGTGCAGCCCCTCGCTCAGACTGGCATCGACCCCGAGCAAGTGGTGACTGTATTTGCAAAGCCCTTTCGCCCACTGACGCTAGCCGATCAAATTCGCGCTGTTCTGTCCTGGCCATAGGTCAATAGGAAGCCAACAGGAGACCTCATCCATGCCTCAAGCAATCTCTCAAACGTCTGGCAAAAACATTTTTGAACTAGAGGGGCCACCTGGCAACTCGATTGTCGGCAACTTGGCCGAGCTAGGAGAAGATCCGCTGGGGTTTTTGGTGAGGTGCGATCGCGACTATGGCGATATTGTCCCCCTCAGGCTTGGCCTCACGCCCGCCTGTCTGGTCACCCACCCCGATCTCATTGAGCAAGTCTTTAAAGGCAGAGAAGCTTTTGTCAAAAGCCGTGGCTTCCGGGCGCTGCATACGCTTTTGGGCAAAGGCTTACTCACCAATGAGGGAGATTCCTGGTTTCGGCAGCGCCGCCTAATCCAACCCGTTTTTCACCGCAAGCGCATCGAAGGCTATGGCCAGATCATGGTGGACTACACCGAGCAAATGCTGGCTACTTGGGATTCTGAGCAACCCCGAGACATTCACCTGGATATGATGCGGCTGACGCTCAATATCGTCATGAAAGCCATCTTCAACCAAGACGTTTCTACCGACGAAGCAGAGACCGTCGCCCGCGCCCTCGATGTTGCCATGAACTGGTTTGACAGCAAGCGCCGTCAAAACTTTTTGATTTGGGAATGGTTTCCCCGGCCCGAAAACATTCGCTACCGCGATGCCATTAGCGCGATGGATGACACTATTTACGAGATTATTCGCCAGCGCCGCGAAAGTGGTGAAGATCCTGGTGATCTGCTTTCTATGATGATGGCCGCTCGTGACGAAGATGACGGCAGCGGCATGAGCGATCAGCAGCTCCGCGATGAGATTGCGACCTTAATGCTCGCTGGCCACGAGACCACCGCCAACGCGCTCTCCTGGACATGGATGCTCCTCTCCCAAAATCCTGAAGCCGAGACCAAACTACACGAAGAACTTCAGCAGGTGCTTCAAGGCTGCCCACCCACCATTGCAGATCTGCCGCAGCTACCTTACGCCAACGCTGTGATCACAGAATCCATGCGGCTATATCCGCCTGTCTCGCTTGTCGGTCGCGAGGCGATAGAAGATGTTGAAGTGGGAGACTACGTAATTCCTGAAGGCTGCGTGGTAATGCTCAGCCAGTGGGTCATGCACCACAGTCCAAAATACTTTGATGCTGCCGACTCTTTTCAGCCTGAGCGCTGGCTTGGTGATTTAGAGAAACAGTTGCCCAAAGGTGTCTATTTCCCTTTTGGTGACGGTCCGCGCATCTGCATTGGCAAAGGCTTTGCCCTGATGGAAGCGGTTTTAATTTTGGCAACGGCAGCGCAACAGTACCGCATTAAGCTAGTGCCAGAACATGAAATTGTTCCCCAACCTTCTATTACGCTGCGGCCTGAACACGGCATTCAAGTGACTTTAGAGCAGCGCTAGGGTAAGAGAGAAGGCTGATCTAAGAGAGAACAGAGAGATGTTTTTGATAGATAGTTCTCGTACGATAGAAAGCTCATTCGAGTGGGCAACAATCTTATCAGGCAGACTTGTCTTTGTTTTGAAAGATGGTTCGCAGCATCCACTGAGTTGCTTTAGGAAACACGGCGTTCATACCGCCCATTAGCTTGGCACTACCGGGCAAGCGCTCGCTCTCTTGATTTGTCAGCGCTTGCCAAACCGCATCAGCGACATCTTCGGGCTTTTCAATAAACGGCATGGCCAGCGTCTGGTCTAGCTGCTCGCGCCGGGCGGTGCTGTCTTCTGAGGTTTTACCCCGCATGACGGCTTTCTCTGGGAAGTCTGTGCGAATGATGTTGGGGTAAATGGCGCAGACGTGAATTCCTTTTGGGGCAAGTTCGGCACTTAACGACTGACTGAGGCCAGTGATCGCATGTTTACTGGTCGTGTAAGGCACCAAATACGGCATCGGTACCTTGCCCGCAATCGAGCAAATATTGACAATTGCCCCCGACCGCTGAGCCACCATGTGAGGCAGCACCGCATGAATGGTGTGAATATAGCCCCACAGGTTGGTGTCGATTACCTGGTGCCAGTCTTCTAGGCTAAATTCTTCTGCTGGCCCAGAACTGTAGATACCTGCATTGTTGACCAACACGTCAATCTGGCCGAATTCTGCAAGCACCCGATCTACAGCCTGCTGCACCTGCTGCGAATCTCGAACATCAGTTGGAATCGGCATCACTGGCGTGGCAAGGCGGGTTTTTAAGTCGCTGGCTGTTTCTACTAGCTTTTCGGGCGTGCGAGCGGCGATCGCAATTCTATAAGACGCCTTTGCAAAGCGTGTGGCGATCGCTCGGCCAATACCCTCCGATCCCCCGGTAATCAAAACAACTCTCATAACTCACCTTAACGAAAAATCCATCGCCATCGCTTCATGGGCAGATCAGTTAAAGTATGAGCCAATCTCACCGGCAAAATCGTCTAACAGAAGTAGGAGATACGTGCCCTTGTTTCACCCGCCCCTCTCTCTTGCCGCCAGCGGCGCACAAAAAAACGGCCAACCTGAACAGGCTTGCCGTGCTTCATGCCGCTGCTGGTGACTGACCGGGCAGCTATTAAATGGCTCTGGCGGGATTTGAACCTGCGACCTTGGGCTTATGAGTCCCCTGCTCTAACCACTGAGCTACAGAGCCTTAGACTGCGAAAGTACCTTTGCAGCTCAATAAATGTAACACGAAATCCAATGCCTTTAAAATGCCTTTAAAGGGGAGTCTTTTATTGGCTGAGCCACAAAAAACTGCTAGCTAGAAATGCTTACACCCAAAAACCATATATCAGGTCTTTTGACTGACGCAGCTTCCGACTAGCAGCTATAGCTCGTGAGAGCAAATAAGTCACTCTCGTTTAATTTAGCGGCTGGGCAAATAGGCAATCGGGTTAACCGCGCCCTGACCATTGGGATGCACCTCAAAGTGCAGGTGAGGCCCGGTACTATAGCCGGTGCTGCCCATCTCAGCAATTTGCTGACCCTGTCTGACATTCTGCCCCGCACTCACATTCAACCGATTGTTGTGAGCATAGCGAGTCATACTGCCATCGGGATGGCGAATTTCTACCATGTTGCCATAGCCACCCGAGTTCCAACCTGCCTGCTCAATGACGCCTGCTCCCGCCGCTACGACAGGTGTGCCCACTGGCCCAGCAACGTCAATACCCCGGTGCATCCTACCCCAGCGCTGGCCATAGCCCGAAGTAATCGTGCCCTGGGTGGGCCAAATGTACCCGTTAAAGTAGTCAGGCGCTTCTGGCAAATACTCATCTGCCGATGGCAAAATTGGCATATCTGGAGAAACAACCTGTCCCGCCTGAGAGCGCTGCGCTGGAATATAGGCATCTGGGCTGAGCGGAGCGGCTGCCAAAAGATTAGAGTCTATCTCAGCAGAGCCGGTCTCTGGGGCTAATGCCACCCGTGGCGGTAGGGCCGCTCTGGTGGACTCTGCCGCAGGGCTTGCCAGCAGTGCGCTATCTGCTGCCACTTCAGTCGTCTCAGCTTCGGAGGCCGGGACCGCCTGAACGCGAATTTCTTGAACTTCTTCTAGCAGATTGGCGACATAGGGGTCTACGCCCGCTACGCCTGCTTGATCTGCGCTCGTTTGATGCGTGGACAGTAGGTCTCGCTCAGTGGAGGGTTCACCGCCAACGCTGGCTGGCTCCTCGGGTGAGGAACTGCGCAAGCTGTCCAAAATTCTGGCGCTCTCGGGGGAGGTGGCTGTGCTGCGCAGGTAGGCCAGCCGCTCACGGGTTTGCCTTTGCTGTGGGCTATCGGCGGAAGGGGTCTCCTCAACCCGCTTTAGCGAGTTTTGACCGTCAGCTGTAGCACCGTCAGCTGTAGCGCTCTCTGCTGTGGGCACAACCAGCGTGGTACCGGCCAAAATCACGTTAGGGTCGCTCAGCCCATTGACGCGAACAAGCTCTGTCGATGTGATATCCAAGTTAGCGGCAATGCTGCCCAGGGTGTCGCCCGTCTGAACTTGATAGTTACTGAATGTGGGAGAAGCTGCCAGCGTGGTTACGACTGGGGCTACTTCACTTGCTGCCGTATCTTCCTGGAGGGAAGCCTCGGCAATTTCAATGGACATCGCTGGCGCACTAGGCCGATCGCTGCTGACTGCTGCGATCGGCTCACTCGTTTCTAACTGAGCTGATGGGCTCTGGCTAGCAGCCTGCTCATCAGCCGTAATACCGGCAATTAGCTGGGCTGGCTCACTCTGAGCTGGTGAAACGCTCTGACTATTCGCTTCGCTGCCCGGCACTTTCAGCACCTGACCCACTCGAATAGAGGTCTCTGGTGCCAGCGCGTTTGCCAGCTTTAGCTCACGCAGTCCAACCTGGTACTGCTGTGCGATTTGCCACAAACTCTCACCCGATTCTACGGTGTGATAGTCCACAATCTGCTGCTGTGAGGCGGCTGCGCTTTCGGCTTCTACAGGAGCTGAAACCTTAGCGTCAGTTGAAAAAGCTTCCGAAAAAGCCTCAGTGGGATTAGAGGGGACAGGGACAGAGACTGCCGCTGATGCACCGGATTGTGAAACGAATGCCCCGGATGCCCCAACTGAAAGAGCGATACCCAACATGGCAGCCGACTTTACTCGATTACTGCTTGAGGCGTTGCCTTCGCCTACTGCTGGAATACATGAATGACTTAAATCAGACATAGGTTCCTGCGAAATTGCTTGCTTCAAGGAACAACCTCCTAATGATCAGCGTTTAACCGTTAGTACCAAATCGTCGCAATAGATGTTCGATTGGTCGTACAACAATCTTCGATAACAGCACTGCTGCTCTTGCTAGCGCTAAGAACACCTCGGTTTCGCTGTGGAATTCAGCTTACCAGCCATGTGCTCAATGCCAGTCAACAAACTATTCACAGTCCATAAACTGCATCGCTTGTCTGACCTTAGGCAAGTTTACACGACTTAACCCTAATTTCAAGCCTCACCTTCTCGACCTATCTTGAATGCCCAAAACGCTATGCTCCCTAAACTTCATCCCTACTTCTACGACCTTGAGTGCGTGTTTGGGCGATCGCAGCAAAATCTAAAGCGCTTGTAATTGTTAGGTTTTTGGCCAATCGATCAGTAGCCAATCTATTTTTTGGCACAGTGCAAATAAGCCCCCACCGAGAATGACATACCGCATCGTAGAAATCTGGGTAGTGGCCCACCCGCATCGGCCAGATGCTTTGCGGTGACTGTGGTTCGGCAAATTACCGTAAAAACCACAAGAAATTGTCTTTGCTTAACGACGAGTAATCAAGAAAGCCGTAGTCGATATGAAATACTTATTTAATAAGGTTCATTCTTGACAGTAATTTCACTGAGCTTCAAAGTTTCTTGATAAATGCCATCTGTCATACGGAGTATTTCACTTCCTCCTTTAGACAAATTGTCACTGCCTAACTTCGTCTACAGAAGCCCATTTCTATAGTTTGATGGAGACCTCTAGGGTTATATTGTGCCTTTGGGGGGTTGACTTTCTAGGCGCGGTGCAAAACTTAAAGGTCAGCTGCGTTAAATAGAAATATGTCCAAGAGTTATCAGTTCATCTGAACCTACCCATTTCATATCTGTATTGATCGCAGTCACTGGGCAGCCCCATCTATATCTATATAGTGGCTGCGCTAAAAAGCGTACGCGGGCGTAGCCTTCTGTGCGAGATACATCCGACGGGCTATCTAACTGGGGCGGGTTTGTCTGAGGGCTTCAAAAAGGCCGACAGCAGCGCTAACTGAGAGGTTTAGACTGCGAACATGCGTTGTCTTCATTGGAATGGTGGTCACTATCTCGCAGCGTTCGAGCGCAGCAGCGGATAGACCCTGACTCTCACAGCCAAACAGCAGCCAGTCGTCAGGCTGATAAGTGAGGCTGGTATAGCTATGGCTGGCTCGGGCACTGAAGCCAATCAGCCTACCGCCTGCGGTCTGAGTGTGCTGCCAGAAATCTGCGAGCGACTCGTGCAGATGAAGATCGACATAGGGCCAGTAGTCTAGCCCAGCGCGTTTGAGATAGCGATCGCTTAGCTCAAACCCCAGCGGTCTCACCAGATGTAGCGGCGTATCTGTCGCAGCACAGGTGCGGGCAATATTGCCAGTA
Source organism: Phormidesmidales cyanobacterium (assembly GCA_038260635.1). Classification (GTDB taxonomy): domain Bacteria; phylum Cyanobacteriota; class Cyanobacteriia; order Phormidesmidales; family Phormidesmidaceae; genus Phormidesmis. Next base: position 8,859 of record JBBSNR010000006.1, on the reverse strand, counting down.
TTCGGTGGAATCTCGGGCTCAATCAGGACAACTTGCGGCATAGACAGAGAAATGAGGGTAAAGGCAGCCAGGCCAACGGGTCTTAAGCGGCCACTGGCTGACAAATCTCTTGAGCCAGCTGGCTTTCTTGCTGCTGCATGTCGCTTATTGCCTGCTGAATCACCTCAGTCGGGCTAGTCTGCTCGGCCCGAGCGAGCCACTGCTGAGCCTGGCTGCCATTTTTTAATATTTGCTTGACTGGCGTCAGAAAGCAGCTAATGCCAGCGCGATGAGCGACCGGGTGCACTTCACTATATATCTGGCTAATCCAGTCGCGGGCAATAATCGGCTGACCCGTCTGCCAGTGTCGTAGCGTTGCATCGAGGCTATTTTTGGCAGCGGCCTGTTCGTTTTCTAAAGTAATTGCCAGCAGATCTTCGCTGCGGGTATGGGCGCTGAGCTGACTGCTCTCTAAAGGATCTAGCTCGGGCGTAGCTAGCAGCTGCTGCATTCGGGCTTCTAACAGCGCAGTCACCGCTAGCAGGTGCAAAGGGTCGGTCACCAGATCGCAAATTCGCAGCTCCAGGCGATTGAGGTTGTAGGGGCGGCGATCGCCATTGGGCCGTACCGAACTCCACAGATGACGCACGCTTTGCATCGTGCCCGCTGCGAGCTGCGCTTCTACCCAGCAAATATGGTGCAGGTGACTTTCAAACAGCGGCACATGGGTAGGCGTTTGTGGAAACAGGTGCCAGCGAGTGGAGTGAAAGCCCGTGATCTTGCCGTCGAAGAAGGGCGAAGAAGCCGTCAACGCCAAAAATAAAGGTGCTTCTACACGGATTAGACGGCAGGCGCGCATCAACTGCTCTGGATCTGAAAGACCCACGTTGATATGGATACTGGCTGTGACCACATCAGTGCCGTAAGTTTCTTCTATATAGGTGTGATATGGATTTTTAGGATCTGAGCGATGAAAAACATCGGCTCCCCCCAGCGGCAAAGTGCTACCAGGAATAATGGTGTAGTCGCCCAGCGTTTTCAAGTAATTTCTCAGCCGTACCCGAGGCTTGATCAGCTCGCACAGTAAATGCTCGTACCGGCAAAAGGGCGCGGTCGTGTACTCCACGTTGCGCGCATCGGGCTCGCGGACAAATCCTTCTAGCTCAGCCACAATTTTGTCTGAAAAGCCGACCACCTCTCCGGCGGGCGTACCGGTATACATTTCGACTTCAAAACCTTTGGATAGCAGCACGGTAGTCAGAGTCCTTAAGTGAAATCAGCGCTTCATCTACATGAGAAAATCATCCGATCTTCTCCTTATATATAGGGGCATTTAAAACTGTGTCAAAAATGACGGTTCAAAAGGCTCCATGCAAAGGCCGGATCGATGGCTTGTCACTGATGCATCGGCCTGCCAAAGCAGTATAAAGCGTCAGCGCCTCAACCGGTCTGTGTCTGTGGTGTAGCCTTTAACACGCTTTTAGCAACCCCTCCATACAAAAGACGGCTGCGCTTAGAAGAGTCAACATCTCTGAAGCGCAGCCGTCTCAAGCATTTGGCCTGGATCAGGTATTTTGATTGATCAATGCGGATGAAAGGACTTGAACCTTCACGTCACGAGGACACTAGAACCTAAATCTAGCGCGTCTACCAATTCCGCCACATCCGCGTCGGGTGATAATAGTAGCAATAAACGTGTGGCAGATGTAAGGTTGATGCAAGTATTCGCCAGTAGGCTGCTGTGAAAGGTACAGTGAGGGCAATTAACAGTAGATTCGCCAAGGGAATTGCCAGGAGAATTGCCAGAGGAATTGCCAGAGGAATTGCCTGAAAAATTGCCAAAGGTCAGCGGCAGCGATGACCGCGGGGAACGCTTATGATGAAGGAAATGAAGGCTACGGGTATCTCACAGATATCTCAGATGAGGAGAAACCGGTTGGATGGGTAAAGTAGTTGGCATTGACCTCGGCACGACTAACTCTGTAGTGGCGGTGATGGAAGGCGGTAAACCCGTCGTCATTGCTAACGCAGAGGGAATGCGGACAACGCCATCGGTGGTCGCCTTTAGCAAAGAGGGCGAAAAGCTGATTGGCCAGATGGCCCGTCGCCAGTCGGTGCTCAATCCTCAAAATACGTTTTACGCGGTTAAGCGCTTTGTGGGGCGCAAGTACGATGAGCTGTCACCCGATTCTAAGCGGGTGCCTTATACAGTGCGGCGAGCCGAGTCAGGCAATGTGAAAGTGCGCTGCCCCCGGCTCGATAAAGACTTTGCGCCCGAAGAAATTTCGGCGATGATCTTGCGCAAGTTGGCGGAAGAAGCCGCTCAGTATTTAGGTCAGCCGGTGACGGGCGCGGTGATTACGGTGCCCGCCTACTTTAACGATGCCCAGCGGCAGGCGACTCGCGATGCGGGTCGGATTGCGGGCCTGGAAGTGAAGCGAATCATCAACGAGCCGACGGCAGCTTCTCTGGCATACGGGTTAGATCAGCAGTACAACCAGACGATTTTAGTTTTTGACCTGGGGGGCGGCACCTTTGATGTCTCAGTGCTGGACGTGGGCGATGGCGTGTTTGAAGTGCGCTCTACCAGCGGCGATACGCAGCTGGGCGGCCTGAATTTTGATAAAAAAATTGTCGATTGGCTAGCGGAGAACTTTCTGGAAAAAGAAGGGGTGGATTTGCGGCGCGATCGCCAGTCCCTGCAACGCCTCAGCGAAGCCGCTGAAAAAGCCAAAATCGAACTCTCTGGTGTGCCGGTCACCGAAATTAATTTGCCCTTCATCACCGCCACGGCGGATGGGCCTAAGCATATTGAAACGAAGATGGAGCGATCGCAGTTTGAATCGCTCTGTGGCGACTTGGTCAGCCGAATGCGCGGCCCGCTCAAGCAAGCTCTAGCCGACGCCAATGTTACTCCCAGCCAGGTAGACGAAGTAGTGTTAGTCGGCGGTGCCAGCCGAATGCCGATGGTGCAAGATCTGGTGCGCTCAGTCATGAACCGCGAGCCCAATCGCAACGTCAACCCGGATGAAGTGGTCGCAGTCGGTGCCGCGATTCAGGCGGGCATTTTGACGCAAGAAGTCAAAGATATTTTGCTGCTGGATGTGTCGCCCCTTTCACTGGGCGTTGAAACCATTGGCGGTGTCATGAAAAAGCTGATTCCGCGCAATACCACCATTCCAGTGCGGCGCTCAGACACGTTCTCTACTTCTGAAAACAATCAAACCGTCGTTGAAGTGCACATCCTTCAAGGCGAGCGCGAGATGGCCAAAGACAATAAGTCATTAGGCCGCTTTAAGCTCATGGGCATTCCGCCTGCGCCGCGCGGCATTCCGCAGGTGCAGGTCTCATTTGATATTGACGCCAATGGCATTTTGCAGGTGTCGGCTCTCGATAAGACCACCGGTAGGCAGCAGAGCATCACCGTCCAAGAAGCGTCGAATCTGTCTGAAGCTGATATTCAAGGTATGATTCGCGCGGCTGAAGAAAACGCTGCGACTGACCGCTTGCAGCGTGAGCGAATCGAAAAACGCAATCGGGCGGAAGCGCTCACCTTTAAAGCAGAGCGGATACTGCGAGAGGTGGCGATTGACTTTGGGATGCAGTTTGCGCGCGATCGCCGTCGCCGCATTGAGAGCCTGGTGCAAGAGCTGCGGGCCGCCCTAGAGCAAGCCGACGAACGGGGGATGGACATCACTCAGTCGGATCTGCAAAACGAAGTCTACGAACTCAACCGCGAAGCCTACCTATACGACTTAGACGAAGACGGCGAGGGCATTCTAGGGCAAATTGGCAGCACTCTGAAGCGCGCTTTCTCCGGTGAAGATGATGACGACTACCGCACGGGTGACTATGGCGGTGGCGGTGGCAGCTACGGTGGCGGTGGCTATCCGGCCAACGGCTATGCCGACAGCTGGGATCGTCAGGCACAGTGGGATGCGCCTGCTTGGAATCGCAGTAGCGCCAGTCCAGGCAGCAGCTGGGATGATTGGGACGATGATTGGGAATCGAAAAATAATCCGCGCCCTCCGGCGTATGACCAGCCTCGGAGTGACGGCAAGGCCCCTCCTGGCGAGTATCGCCGTGACCCAGGCTACGCTCAGAAGCCACCTTATGATCCACGGAGCGCTGAGCGGAATAACTACAGCCAAAGTGACTACCCTCAAGATAGCTATGGGCGAAGTGATTACGGCCAGGACAGCTATAGCCAGGATAGATATAGCCAAGATAGATACAGCCAAGATAGATACAGCCAAGACAGCTATGGTCGAAGTGATGACAGCCAGGGCAGCTATGGCCAAGACAGGTATGCCCCAGGCGATGACAGGTATGCTCCGAGCGATGGCAGGCAGAATAGCTACGACCAAAATAGCTACGATCAAAACAGCTACGATCAAAACAGCTATGCCCCGGACGACTACAGCCAAGACTACGGTGGCGATCGCGCTCCCATCCGCCGCTCCGACAATCAAAGCCGCCCTGAAGACTACCCACAGCGCAGCGATTCGTATAGCAATCCACCGGGCGACTGGCAAGGCGGCGCTACAGACAGACGGCCTGATGTCAGTCGGTCAAATGGTAGTGGTGGCAGCGCGGCCAACGGAAATTCAGCTGGCGGGATAGAAGACTATTCGCAGGGTGATTATTCACAGGGCGGCTATTCGCAGAGTGACTATTCACAAGGTGGCTATTCGCAAGGTGGCTATTCGCAAGACTATCCGCCAAGAGACTATCCACAAAAAGAAGGCGACTACCGTCAAGACAGCTATCGGCAGGATCGCTCTCGGCAAGCTGGCTATGACCGGGCTAGTGAAACCCCTTCAGACAATCGCCCTCGTCCTACCCAGGACAACTGGAGCGACGAAGATGAGTGGTTTTAACCGCTCGCCAAACGTTTTATCCTAGATACGCTTTCGTTCATGCAAAATTTTCGAGACTACTACGAAATTCTAGGAATTTCTAAAGAGGCGACTGCCGATGAAATCAAGCGGGCTTACCGGGCGCTGGCCAGGCAGTATCATCCTGACTTAAATCCTGGCAACCAAACAGCTGAAGAAAAGTTCAAGCTGCTGAGCGAAGCCTATGACGTGCTCTCAGATGCCGATAAGCGATCGCAGTACGAAGAGTACAGCCGCTACTGGAATCAAAAAGGATTTAAAGGATGGGGCAAACGCGGCAAAAAACCGCGAACCAATGGCCAGGGGTCGCTAGAAAATGCCGAATACAGCGCATTTGAAGATTTCGATAACTTTGTTGAGCAGCTGCTGAGCCGCCACCAGCCCATTGACCCGACTACCTCATCTTGGGTTGATTCTACCGCTGCTGCACCCGCCGCCGAAACCGTACCGACTGGCCGCCGATCCAATCGCCCGCCAGCGGAGACTCGTCGCTCTGGCAGCCAGGCGGATCGTCCGCCCAGACGCCAGTCCAGCTACAGAGCGCAGCCTGCATCGCCTTCGCGCCGTGATGCTGAGGCCGATCTGACAGTGCCTTTAGAAAAAGCCTACGCGGGCGGGCGAGAGCGCATTCGGTTAGAAGATGGGCGATCGCTCGAAGTCAGTATGCCGCCGGGCATGGTCACCGGGCAGCGCATCCGGCTCAAAGGCCAGGGTATTGACGGCGGCAATCTGTACTTGCGGATCGAAGTCGAGCCTCACGCCTATTTCACCCTGCAAGATGGCGACGTGTACTGCCGGCTGCCGGTCACCCCAAGTGAAGCAGTGCTCGGCGACACCATCGCCGTCCCGACTTTAGGCGGCCCGGTAAATATGATGATTCCCCCCAGCGTGCAGTCCGGGCAACGGCTACGGTTGACCGGCAAGGGCTACCCCATTGGCCCAAACCTATACGGCGACCAAATCGTAGAAATTGCGGTGGTCGTGCCCACAGCGCTAGACGATGAGGAGAAAGCCCTGTACCAGGAACTGCGAAACATTGAGCGGTTTGACCCGAGAGCAAATTTACCGGTATAGGGCAGAATCTCGGAATCAAAATTCTATGATTAATAATCAGGAACTTCCATGCAAACGCTCATGCTCAATATTCCTCAGCCGCTCCGCGCTAAGCTTCAGTCATATCAAAACGAACACAACATTGACCAGCCTGACGCAGCAGTGATAGCCATTTTGCAGGTTTACTTTCAAACCTGGACACTGTCGAGAACAGAGTCATTGCCGGCGATGTACGATGCAGAAGATGGCCCTTGTGAGGTCATCTCTTCCTTTTTCGAGTCGTAAAACTACATCTATAGCGGAGGTAAGCAACTAATCTTAATGTCTACAAAGCCAAAACTGACCATTTCTCAATTGAGATTGGAGGCCGCAGAATTTGCTGCTATAGAGACAAAATACGACGAGCCGAAGCTGTACGGAGTCACTGATGGGAAAGCTGTCGGTACGTATCTGGAACACAAGTTTACCGCTTACTTAGCTGAAAACTACGCCTATGGAAAAGGCAACTCGGCTTCGGGGATTGATCTGCCTGAACTGAGTGTTGACATCAAGGTGACGAGTGCTAAACAGCCGCAATCATCTTGCCCCTTTAAATCGGCCACACAGAAAATCTATGGCTTGGGATACAACCTTTTAGTATTTGTGTATGAAAAATATGACGATCATGAGAACCAAACCGGTCGTTTGAATATGCATCACACCATATTCATAGAGAAAGAGAGAACTGCTGATTTCCAAACGACAAAGGGACTTTTAGATATTCTCGATAGGGAGGGCAACCAGGAGGATGTGGTGGCATTTCTAATAGAACGAAACTTACCGCTAGATGAAATTGGTGCCAATCAACTAGCAGAGAGAATTTTGGAGACCCCGCCGACATTGGGGTACTTAACCATTTCTAACGCTTTGCAATGGAGGTTGCAGTACAGCCGAGCGATTCGCCAGGCAGGCAGTATCGAAGGCATTTTTAGAGTTAGGTAAAATGGTCAAAAAATCGTTAGATAAGTGGCAGTTTGGCGATTTCCAAACACCTGACAACCTTGCCCAAAAAGTCATTTCAATGCTTAGGCAGAAGCACAAGGTAGCGCCGGACACAATTATAGAACCTACCTGTGGGAAAGGAGCGTTCATTCGCTCTGCGCTTAACGAGTTTAAAGGCTCAAACATTTTAGGTTTAGATATCAACAGTCAATATGTCTCACGTGCGCAATCGTCTATATCTGAATACGAAAATTCAGATAACGCAACGCTCAAAGAGGCTGACTTTTTTGACACCAACTGGGAAGAAATTCTGTCGGAGCAGATAGGCTACATTCTTATACTTGGCAATCCCCCTTGGGTTACGAGCAGTGAACTGAGTAGGCTAAATAGCGGAAACCTCCCGTCAAAATCTAACTTTCAGAATAGAAGAGGTATTGAAGCTATTACCGGCTCAGGAAATTTCGATATTTCGGAATGGATGCTTTTGCAGTATGCGAAATGGCTGTCGAAGCGGGAAGGCACTATCGCTGTTTTATGCAAATATTCGGTTGCTCGAAAGGTGATGCGACAGGTAAAGAAGAGATTTCTAAGTCGTTTTTCAAGCTATGTTTATCTAATAGATGCTAAAGCTTACTTTCAGGCTTCAGTAGAGGCATGTCTTTTCGTATTATCCACTGATGTCATCAATATTGATTGTGAAGTGTACGACAGTTTGGATTCAGTAAGTCCCTCTCATCTCATTGGAGAGAGAGACGGGATTACTCTAAAAGATACGATTACCTATGAAAAATGGAAGCATCTAGCAGGTCAAGAGCTGAAGTACTTATGGCGCTCAGGGATTAAACACGATTGCTCTAAAGTGATGCTCTTAGAGAAATCAACCAACTCTTCCTTTCTTAATGGATTGGGTGAAGAGTATGTACTTGAAGAAGAGTACTTATTTCCTCTCCTGAAGAGTTCTGATGTAGCTAATAACAGGATCAGCTTTTGTCGAAAACTTATCCTAGTGACGCAGAAGTTTGTAGGAGAAAATACAAGTCTTATTGAAGAAAAAGCTCCCAGGACTTGGCAATACTTGCTAGCTCACGATGAGCACCTAAAAAATCGAAAGAGTTCCATTTATAGAAATAAGCCGCCATATTCGATTTTTGGGGTTGGCTCCTATACCTTCAAACCCTGGAAAATAGCGATATCCGGACTTTACAAGCGACTAAGTTTCTGCCTTGTTGGCCCACTGAATAGGAAAGCAGTTATGTTCGATGATACTGTGAACTTCTTGTCCTTTGATACTGAAGAGGAAGCTACGTTTATCTTCCAGTTGCTGATGTCTAAACCATCACTGGATTTTTTAAATTCTATGATTTTTTGGGATGAAAAGAGGCCAATAACGATAGACATTCTAAGACGACTATCTCTCAAGTCTGTCGCCAGAGAGCTAGGCTCCTTAGAGCAATATCTGCGCTGGGCCGAATCTGTAGAAGTGGGTCGTAACGGCCAGTTGGTTTTAGGATTGTCAGAGAAGCAGGCTCGTTACAAAGTGTAGAAACCGGCCTCCCTCGTAAAATCTAACTTCCAAAATAGGCGGGTGCTTTGCCCGGTGCCCATTTGATGTTGCAGCCGATACTGGGCATCTGTTCCTCCGGCACGTTCTGACCAGCAATAACTTTATCTATTGCTGCTCGCAAATCTCTACCGTCAACCGGCTGATCGTTGCCGGGGCGAGCATCGTCTAGCTGGCCGCGATAGGCGAGCTTGAGATTACCATCAAAGAGGAAAAAATCAGGAGTGCAGGCAGCGGTATAAATTTTTGCCACCTCTTGAGTCGCATCGTAGGCGTAGGGAAAGCTGAAGTTTGCCCGCTTTACTTGCTGGCGCATGTGGTCAGGGTCGTCTTGTGGATGCGTCTCAATGCTGTTGGCGCTGATGGCCAATATGCCCATGCCTTTAG
>JBBSNR010000005.1:0-22341 GCA_038260635.1 Phormidesmidales cyanobacterium | reverse complement strand
TTGAGCAGAGATCTCGCTAAGCTCACCGCCAGTCAGTATCTGGCCGAAATTGTCCTCTCTCAGGCGCTAAGTGACCAGCCCCAAGCAGAGCTGTACTATCTGCTAATTGAGCATTTGAGCCGCTTAGAAGCCGCTTCTAAGTCGAATATTTTGCCCTGCCTGGCTCAGGCTGTCTTTCACCTGCTGGTTTTAGCCGGGGTCGCGCCCGAAGTTTTTCGCTGCTGTCTGTCGCGATCGCCGCTCGTTCCCGAATTGGGCAACCCAGACTGGTACGCTGGTTTTAGCGTTTCATCGGGCGGGGCAGTCGCCGTTGCTGAACTCAACCGACTCGAAGGCGCTCGCCTGAAGCGCATAGAGCAGATTCGTTCAAGGCGATTGAACCAGTCCTCAGCCACACTGTCTACGGCTTACGGAACTACGGCTTACGAAACTACAGCTCACGAAACTACGGCTCACGAAACTGGCCCTGCGTACCCATCTGAGCCGCCGGTTCAACCGCCCAGCTCAAGCGGCGCTCAAGGCTTCAAGCCTGTACTTTCTAAAGAGATCGCTGCCGAACTGGGGATTGTAGGCTACCTGAGCGCTGCTGAGCTTGCTCTGATGCAGCAGCTCAGCAAACCTGAACTCATCTTGAGTGCCACCGATGCTTCAAGTGTCAAATCAGCCTCAAAATCAGGCACAATGGGAAAGATTGACGCCGTCCCTCACTTAATGTGGCGACATATCGAAAAATTTCTCAGGCAGTACACTCAGTATCAGTTCGACCGGCCTATTCGCTCTGCTACGCTGATTGACACCTGCTTTACCTCACCAACCCATGCTTCGCCAGTCTGAATCTGATACCGACCACTCGAATAATGGGGAAGCTGAAGAGGCTAAGAATCTGGGCAGCAGCCCCGATCAGCAATCAGCACAGGCCAAAAAGACGTCAGCAGTTAGCGGCCCAGAATCAGCCCGGAAAAATGGCTCAAAGACAACCCATCCTCAGAGCGATGCCGAACCTGCGCCTGAGAATCTTGATTCACGGTCTGAGACGGCGACACCCTCTCCTGATGTCGGGCTATGGCCCGTGTTTCGCAATCGCAATTTTTTAACCCTGTGGAGTGGCCAGGTTTTTTCCCAGATAGCGGACAAAGTCTACCTGGTGCTGATGATTGCCATCATCTCTGACACCTACAAGTCGCCAGAGCAAACTATCAGCGGCTGGGTGTCGGCGATTATGATCGCCTTCACGATTCCGGCTGTGCTCTTTGGCTCCCTAGCAGGGGTCTATGTGGACAGATGGAAGAAAAAACCCGTGCTGGTGCTAACCAATCTGCTGCGCGGTCTGCTGGTGGCGTTGCTGCCAGCGATGCTGTGGGCGACAGCTGACTGGAACGTATTCGGGCTGCCGGTAGGCTTTTACATTCTGCTGGTAGTCACCTTTCTGGTGTCTGCTTTGACTCAGTTTTTTGCCCCGGCGGAGCAGGCGGTCATTCCACTGATTGTCAGTGAGCGCAATTTGCTCCCGGCCAATTCGCTCTATACCACTACGATGATGGCCTCAGTGATTGTCGGCTTTGCAGTAGGTGAGCCGCTGCTGGGTCTGGCTGATGCCTGGCTAGCCCCCATCGATAGAGGGTCGGGGTTGGGTAAATCGGTGCTGGTGGGCGTGAGCTATGCGATCGCTGGCATTCTGCTGCTCTTGCTAGCCACCCACGAAACTAAAGTAGAAAAGCCCGAACAGGCACACATTTGGAGCGATATTCAAGACGGGCTGGCCTACTTGCAAAAGCAGGTTCAGGTGCGCAGCGCTCTGATTCAGCTCACCGTTCTATTTTCGGTCTTTGCCGCCCTCGCGGTACTGGCAGTCAGGCTGGCTGAAGTGATCCCCAACATTCGCTCTTCTCAGTTTGGCTTTTTGCTAGCGGCTGGGGGTGTGGGTCTGGCAATTGGGGCGATCGCCATCGGTCAGTTTGGTCAGCAGTTTTCTCGGCCTCAGCTGGGGCTAACCGGTTCTTTGGGCATGGCGGCAATGCTGACCGGGCTTTCGCTAGCACCGGCTCAGCTATGGCCGAGCTTGGGGCTGATTGGCGGCCTGGGTCTGTTTGGCGCGATGGTGGGCATCCCCATGCAGACGACCATTCAGGAAAAAACCCCCGAAGAGATGCGGGGTAAAGTGTTTGGCCTACAAAATAACGTTGTCAATATCGCTCTGAGCCTGCCGCTGGCCCTAGCTGGCATTGCTGAAACCTTTTTGGGCCTGCGAGCGGTGTTTGGCCTGCTGGCAATGATGGTCGCCATCGGCGGATTTTTTACCTGGTCGCTGGTGAGATCTGCTCTCAAAGAAACGGCTGACGAAATCGCTTGATGGTGGTCTGCTTGCAGTATTTCCCCTGTGGTGATTCTGGTGTTGTATGGCGGCGATCGCCCTGGGGATCATCCGACGATGGCCGCCATCTACGCCTATACTGAGCAGACACGCCTGTCAGTATCAGAAGTAACAGAGACGCTAGTAAAAACCGATGCCGGTTTGGCTACTCCGATAGCCCTGGGCTTTATTCATCCCCAAAATGACAGCCGGACCGCCCACCATAGCAATATTACCTAGAGACCCCACACACTCTGATAAAGTCTGAAGGAGCGGCATCTAGCCGTCAGGGTAAGCAGTTTTGAATCAAGTCTTGACTCAACTGACTAACTGCAAAATTTCCATACCGTATTAACCATCGTTTTGACCGGTAGATGCATATTGCGTGGCTTGGTAAGAAATCTCCTTTTTGTGGCAACGTAACCTACGGCAGAGAAATTACCAATGCTCTGCTAGACCGGGGCCATCGGGTCACATTTTTACATTTTGCTCAGTCCGATGAGGCCGCAGACGATCACTCCAGCTACGAAGAAGTTTCTCTGCCTTTCATTTTCAAGTCTCAGATCCTAACAATTCCGGCTTTGGGGTCAGCTCGGCTGCTGGCCGATACGCTTCAAAAGCTAGACCCCGACTTAGTTCATGCGTCGCTAACGCTGTCGCCGCTAGATTTTAAGCTGCCTGAGATTTGCCACAGCCTGGGCATTCCGCTGGTGGCTACGTTTCACCCCGCCTTTGACCGCAAGCGTCGCAATCTCTCCTCTAGCACCCAGCACTTTACCTACCAGCTGTATGCGCCACGCCTGGCCCATTACGACAAAGTCATTGTGTTCTCGCAAATTCAGCAAAATCTGCTGGTGAAGCTGGGCGTACCACCAGAGCGGGTCGCCGTCATCCCGAATGGGGTCGATGTTACTCGCTATACCCCCGGATTTTCTAGCATCAAAAAACAGCTCAAGGCCCGTCAGCTGTACGTTTATCAGGGCAGGCTGGCGATGGAAAAAAATGTGGAATCGCTGCTGAAAGGCTGGAAGCTCGCTAAGATGGGCGCAGATGACAAGCTTGTGATTGTCGGCAGTGGCCCTTTGGAGCCTTCTCTCAAAGCTTTTTATACTGATAGCAACATCATCTGGCTCGGTTTTGTGGCCAATGAAGATCGCCGTATTGAGATTTTACGAGGGGCTGACTGCTTCATCTTGCCCTCTCTGGTAGAGGGGCTTTCGCTCTCACTGCTGGAGGCCATGGCCTGCGGCGCGGCCTGCGTTGCTACAGATGCGGGGGCAGATGGTGAGGTTTTAGCCCAGGGCGCTGGGGTAATTCTCAATACGCAAAAAGTTTCTAGTCAGCTGCGAACGCTGTTTCCCCTCTTCCGTGAACATCCCGAAATTACGGCGCTGCTGGGGCAAAAGGCCAGGTCGCGCGTCTTGGAGCGCTATACGCTAAGCCAAAACATCACCCTGCTAGAGCAGCTCTACTACACCACTGCAACGCCCGCGAGAAGCAGCTATCCGCTTAGTAAAGGGGCCTAGAAAGGGCTCAGCATTCAGTCCCATCCAACTCCTCTATCTGCTATGACCGTTGGCCTACCTTTCAACCTCCACACTCAGCGCAGCCATCAGCCAGCCGATGATTTTACCATCGCCTTTGCGCCCCTTTCTCTAGAGCGAGCCTACCAGCTAGCCGACGACGGTGCCAACGGTGCAATTGTGCTAATGAGCGGCATGGTCCGCAACCAAACCGACGGTCAGCCGGTCGTCGCGCTAGAGTATCAGGCGTACGAGCCGATGGCCATGCAGGTCTTTAAGCAGATTGCCGCTGAAATTCGCCAGCGCTGGGCTGACATTACTCATGTGGTCATTCACCATCGCACTGGCAAGCTGGTCATCGGTGAAATTAGCGTGCTGGTCGCCATTGGTAGCCCTCACCGGGGCGAAGCCTTTGCCGCCTGTCAGTACGCGATTGACACACTTAAACACAACGCCCCCATCTGGAAAAAAGAGCACTGGCAAGACGGCTCGACTAGCTGGGTGAGCATCGGTGCCTGTGAGGACGTCTCAGAGGACGTCTCAGGCGATAGATAGTTAAGGTGAATTTTGCAGATAGGGTAGGCAGCTGGCTGGCACCAGTCGGCATTCTCCGCCGAAAACGCGCTGAGTATCTAGCCAAAAAGCCTGTTCGGTGCGTTGCCCCTCAACCAGCCGAAAAGTCTCCCCCAGCTGATAAAACGCCGGATTGACGAACTGACAGCGAAATAGCTGAATCAGCTCATGTTTGGTCTTGCCGTTAAGGGTGAAAATATTATCCAGACAGCTCAAATATTCGATATCGGTAAGTTCGGCCTGAATTTCTTCGATAAATTCTCTCTCTAGCGCGGCCTGGCTGGTCTCACCAAAATCGATGCCACCGCCTAAAAAGCGGTAGAAGGTCTCCTGGGTGTGGGCGTCTTTTCCCTGGCTGATAAAAACATGGCCGCTGTGCTCAATCAGGCCGAGCGATATCGGGCGAATGCGTTTGACCATAGGATCTAGTCGGGAAAGGCCGCTTCTGGATTTTCGGCTGGCACCGGCCAGTCTTCATTTTCGCCGCCAATGATGATCTGCCGAATCTCTACATAGTCCTGGCTAAACTGGCGCACGGTGTTAATCAGCACGTCGAGGGAGAGGGCGTCGCTCGTGCCAAGATCGAGCCAGCAGCGCGACCAGAGCCCCTGAAATTCGACTTCTCCCATGTTGTGCATGAGGGAGAGGAGCGATCGCTCTGACTCGTCTTCGTCGTAGTCAAAATAGCTAATATCTACCCCCGTCTCCTGCACCTGCAAGTTTTCAGCATTAAAGCCGCCCAGCTTACCGATAAAAAACCAGGAGCTAAAAATCTCTTCTATGTACTGCTGCTCAGATGCCGAGGGCACCGTCTCAAACTCCAGCCAGATCCATAGATTAAAAAAGTCGCACTCACGAAACTGAACTTGCACACAAACCTCACACCGAAGACAAACAGACCAACACTGCCTAGTATGCACTATACAATTGAAAGGCCCATCGACCGATATCAGCCTACGCTTCTGTATGCTTCACCTGCGCGACATCAGCTATCATCCCACCGCCAGCGCCCTACCCATCTTAAAGCAGATCTCATTCGACTTGGGGCCCAAGCAGCTCGGGCTGATTGTCGGCCCCAGCGGGTCGGGTAAGAGTACGCTGTTAGAAATTTTGGCTGGGCTAGCTACGCCTACCAGCGGCAAGCTATTCTGGCGTGAGCAGCCGCTTCTCCCCGAATCCCTACAGCAGCTCGGCGGGCTGGTATTTCAGTTTCCTGAGCGGCACTTCTGCGGCCATACCGTCTTTGAAGAATTGCGCCTGGGGCACCCCGAACTCAGCTCTGATCGGGTGCATGAGGCCCTAGCAGCGGTGGGGCTAGGAGATCTGTCTTTGCAGGCATCGCCTCAGCAGCTGAGCGGCGGGCAGCAGCGGCGGCTGGCCCTGTCAGTCCAGCTGATTCGCCAGCCCTATTTGCTGCTGCTCGATGAGCCCACGGCTGGCCTCGACTGGTCGATGCGACAGCAGCTGGTGAGTTTACTGGCCGAGCTTAAAAAAGAGTGGAGTCTGCTAATTGTCTCTCACGATGCCGAAGATTTGGTCGATATTGCCGACCACTGCTGGACTATTGACCACGGCCAGCTCAGCAGCGCCCAGCCAGACAGCCTGCGCCACCGCCAGCAGCCCCAACCCGCCTGAACTTGTGACTAAACATATGGCTTCACCTTCGGCCCTACCTACCGATTACACAGAAGATTACACGGAGCAGACAGCAGACCAGCTGCCTGCTTATTTAGACCGGTGGCAACAGAGCCTGGGCTGGCAGCCGACCGAGGCTCAGCAAAATCTGTTTCAGCAGCTTTACAGGCAAATTCTGGCGGGGAACCGGCAGATCAACCTGACTCGTATTACCAGCCCTGACGATTTTTGGGAAAAGCACCTGTGGGACTCTCTCAGCGGCCTGGCTCCCTGGATTTCTGATGCTGAAACTGTGGCCAGTCTCCAGTCTGCCGCTGAGCCTATTCACGTGGTCGATATTGGCACTGGCGCTGGGCTACCGGGCATTCCGGCGGCGATCGCCCTCACCCCTCTCACCCCCGTCAGTCTCACCCTGGTCGATTCCACTCGCAAAAAGATTCAGTTTCTCCAAACCCTGTGCAAGCAGCTCAGCCTACCGGCCACCTGCCTAGCCACTAGAGCAGAAACTCTGGGCCAGCAGCAGCCTCACCGCGCCCATTACGATCTGGCGCTGGTGCGCGCGGTGGGTGCCGCCGCTACCTGCGCCGAGTATGCGCTGCCATTGCTCAAAATCGGCGGGCAAGCGGTACTGTTTCGCGGCCAGTGGAGCACCGCTGATACCGAGGCGCTGCTGCCTGTCGTGGAGCTATTGGGCGGCGAACTTACCGATGTGCAAAGCTGGCAGACCCCGCTCACCCAGAGCGATCGCCACTGTCTATTCATTCATAAAAACAGACCCACCCCCCCAGATTTCCCCAGGGCGGTGGGTCTGCCTGCCAAACATCCACTCACCTAGTCCCGGTCACCTAGCCCTGGTTTTTAATCGTCATCACTTCAACGATCTTCAGTGCCAGCTCGTCCGGGATGGCTAAGATGCAGCGCAGGTCGTCTATAAAAGTTTGCTCTTCGGGTGAGATTGTCCCGTCTGCAAAGACCAAATCGACGGCAATCGTAAAGGCAGTCGGGGCCAAACTGGGCGGCAGCGCGGCTCTGGCACTTTCGATCATCGCGTTGGGGCCATACTTTTTCAGCCCGCTCACCAGATAGTCTTTGATTTGCTCTAAGCCTTCTGCTGAGCCTCGAAAGAGCCGCATCCGGCTCAGTCGTAGCTTCATCTCGGCTTCTTCTGATTTTGAGAGGTAGCCATCAGCGGCGATCGCCACCAGACAAATCGCCGCCACTGCCTCAGCGGAATTCATTGCCATTTTAACATCCGAGGTTGTCCGAAAGACTTGATTAAAAATGCCCATATGCTAAAGCCGCTATTGAGATAGCTTGCACACAACGTTTTCCTCGCCAAGGCAGCGGCTACAGAAAACTGTTCTGCGACCAAACCCAGCCATGGCACACCCTCGTCTCACAAAGCAGAGACGTCGCTATCCCTTCAGTGTCGACAAGCCCCAATGTTTTCTAACAGAGCAGCTCGCTCTTAAACGGCCATTCTCGAAGAAATGTTCTCAGGAGAGATTAATCCTGGAGTTGGATTGGAGCTGTTTTTTTCTATCCATAAAAAAAGGAAAGAGACAGCAGGTCTCTTTCCTAATATCCATCAGCGCCAACATAGACAGCGGGGGCTAACCACCGCCATCAACCGGCGCTCCAGTGCTAGCTAAATCTCGAGCGGGCTTAGACCGTCTGTCGCGCTTCAGATTCCAGCTGCTGAAGCAGTGATTCGTTGCCTTGGGCCTTGGCAACTTCTATACGGTGCTGCAATGAGCGGGTGATGTTCTCTTTGTGCAGACGGCTGGATTCTTTCAGCAGCTCCCGGCGCGCTTGGGCGATAGGGCTGGTGCCCACTAGCTTACTGCGCAAGCCTGTCAGCATAGATTCGCTGGGCACTGGGCTCGTAGCTGGCTGCTGAGCAACCTGCTGAATTCCCCCTTGGCGCGTCGTCTGGTAGGCTACCCCACGGTAGGTCAGTCGCTCAGCCGGCTGGGGAATGGGCACGTGCCGTACGTAGGTGTAAGGAGCGGCATGTCCGCGATACCGGCAGACAATTTCGCTATCGGTGACCTCCAGCACAGGAGGGGTGTAGTCGTAGTCGATACCGCGATAGGTAAGTTTCATTTTTTCGTTCCTCAAAAAACTAAAATGCGAAAACATCCATGAGGCAACACGTTCCTTCAGGGCTAGCAGGGTCTGCCATCCTTACTTCCGTCTCATGCAACGCCTGAGATGAACGGACTCAAATCTTTTTCTGTATCTATTGTTACACCCTAGAATTGCCATGACAAGGATTTGTGACATACGGATATCTTCATAGGCAGTCTTCGATAATTTCTAATTTTCTTTGGTGCAGAAGGAATACAGCTTTTTTGCAGGTGCTACCATAGAAGAATCGTCTCAATTCTTAATATTTTGAGCAGGCGAACTATTAGCAACTGTTTTGCTGTTTTGATCCATCTCTAAAAGCCGACTCTTTATGAAGTGCACTGTCAATCGGCGATCGCAGTTTTCGGCGAGCCACCGATACTGGCTAAGCGAACTGAGCGCGGCTGAAAATCAGCGCCGTTTTGGTAAGTGCACCCGACTGCACGGCCACAACTATGTGCTGCATGTCTCCCTTGAGAGCGAACTCGATCCCTATGGCATGGTGCTCAACCTCACAGAGGCCAAAGCCATCATTCACCACGAAGTGATCGATCCGCTCGATTTTTCCTATCTCAATGAGACCTGGAGCGCATTCGAGACGACGCTGCCTACAACAGAAAATATGGCTCGGGTGATTTGGCAGCGACTGATGCCCCATCTGCCCATTACTAATGTTCAACTATTTGAAACGCCAGACCTCTGGGCGGACTATCAAGGAAACGGCATGGAAGCTTACCTGACTACCTCAGCTCACTTCAGCGCGGCTCACCGGCTGGCACTGCCCGATCTCAGCGATCAGAAAAATGGCGAGATCTACGGCAAGTGCGCTCGGCCAAACGGTCACGGTCACAACTACCGGGTAGAGGTCACGGTCAAGGGCGAAGTTGACCCGCGTACCGGAATGCTAGTGGATTTAGGGGCGTTGCAGGCGGCGATCGCTCAGCACGTGATCGAACCGCTCGACCACACTTTCTTAAATAAAGACGTTTCCTATTTTAAAGAAGTGGTACCCACTGCTGAAAACATCGTCATCTGCATTTGCCAGCTGCTGCACCAACCGGTCAGCGAACTGGGCGCAGCGTTGCACAAAGTCAAGCTCATTGAGAGCCCCAACAATTCAGCGGAAGTCCTGGCAGAGGGCTTGAAAGCATCTAAGTCTACGAGCCATAGCCTTGGCCACTTAGTTCACTCAAATTGCTAAATCGTCTTGTCCTACAGAACACAAGAGCCGTCCTTTGAAATAACCAAAGAACGGCTCTTGTGCAAGAAATAGAAAGGCGCTGTATGTGACCGCTCAGACAGCCGTCAGTCGGCTGACCTGAGCTAAGTGGTCTTTAAGCAATGCTGGCCATCTCCACATCGTTAGTTGCCAGCAGGTTCTGTAGCTCTTCTGAATCAACCGTTTCCTTATCTACCAGCATGGCGGCCAGCTTGTCTAAGATATGACGGTTGTTAACCAGCACCGCCTTGCAGCGGGTGTATGCCTGGTCTACCAGTATCCGGACTTCTGCGTCAATCGAGGCAGCCGTCTGTTCAGAAAAGTCGCGCTCGCTAGCAATATCACGGCCCAGGAAAGGGTTACCCTGCTGACGACCTAGCGCCACTGGCCCTAGTACGTCGCTCATGCCAAAGCGAGTCACCATTTGGCGGGCGACCCGAGCCACCTGCTGCAAATCGTTAGAAGCGCCCGTTGTCACTTCCTCATCGCCAAAGACGATTTCCTCAGCCAACCGGCCACCCAGGGCAACCGCCATTTGGTTTTGCAAGTAGGAGCGAGAGTACAGACCGGACTCCAGGCGCTCTTCGCTAGGGGTAAACCAGGTGAGTCCGCCCGCTCTACCGCGAGGAATGATGCTGATTTTTTGGACAGGGTCGTAGTCAGGCATCAGCGCGCCCACCAAAGCATGACCCGCTTCGTGGTAAGCCACCAGTGTCTTGCGCTTTTCGCTCATCACCCGGTCTTTCTTCTCTGGGCCAGCGAGCACTCTATCAATCGCGTCATTCACCTCGTCCATTGAGATTTCGGTGAGGTTGCGCCGCGCCGCCAAAATTGCCGCTTCGTTCAGCAGGTTAGACAGGTCTGCGCCTGTAAAGCCTGGCGTCCGGCGAGCAATTTTCTCCAGATCGACATCTTTAGAGAAGGTCTTGCCCCGAGAGTGCACGTTGAGAATTTCTAAGCGACCCGCGTAGTCGGGGCGATCTACCACCACCTGACGGTCAAATCGACCGGGGCGCAGCAGGGCTGCATCTAATACATCAGGCCGGTTGGTAGCGGCGATGATGATGATGCCCGTATTGCCCTCGAAGCCGTCCATCTCAGTCAGCAGCTGGTTCAGCGTTTGCTCACGCTCATCGTTACCGCCGCCTAGTCCAGCACCGCGCTGACGACCAACTGCGTCAATCTCGTCGATAAATACGATGCAGGGCGCGTTAGATTTGGCCTGCTCGAACAGGTCGCGCACTCTAGAAGCACCGACACCGACGAACATCTCTACGAATTCAGAGCCAGAGATTGAGAAGAAAGGCACGCCAGCTTCACCCGCAACAGCCTTGGCAAGCAGGGTTTTACCGGTTCCTGGCGGGCCAACTAGCAGCACGCCTTTAGGAATTTTGGCCCCGATCGCTGTAAAGCGGTCAGCATTCTTCAAAAAGTCTACGACTTCAGCTAGCTCTAGCTTGGCCTGGTCAATGCCGGCGACGTCGCCAAAGGTTACCTGGGTCTGCGGCTCCATCTGCACTCTGGCCTTAGACTTGCCAAAGTTCATTGCCTGACTGCCGGGCCCATTCGAGGCGCGGCGGAACAAAAAGAACAGGGCTACCAGCAGCAATACGGGAATAATCAGCGCGCTAAACACCCGCACCAGAGCGCTTTCGTCTTGGGTTGGCTGCACCGAAATATCGACGTTGTTGCTAGTGAGAGTCTCGACCAGACCAGGATCTGGCGGCAGATTTACGACAATGCGGCCAGTGCCGTCAGGCGCAGCAAAGCGGGCCTGAGACTTGTCCGAGCTGACGGCCACGCTTTCGATGCGGCCCTGCTGAACTTCGGTCAGGAATTTGCTGTAGCGCCAAGACTGGGTCTCGACACGGGGTTGATCAAAAAATGTGGTTGCCAAAGCAATCACGACGACGACGAGTAATACGTAAAGACCCGCGTTTCTCCAGCGTTTGTTCACCGGGGGAAAGCCTCCTAAGTGGTTGTGTGAGGACGCCTAGTCTGGAGCTGAAGTCCAAATTTCAAAAGTCTAGATCTCTAAAATCTGGCCTTCAAAAATCTATAGCTCAAGTACGGCTAGCGTTAAATCCTGTGTTATTAACTTATGTTAACCCATTTTCAGGAATCACTACAGGCGTCAGCTGCCTGGGGCATTGCTATCTGCGTTGGCTGCCAAATCGGCTAACCGTTCCTGCAATGCTTTGATACTGGCGTGTTGAGAGTTATATTCTAGCGTAGTCGCCCCGTTTAGAATTGTGTGGATTGGCAAAAGCTGAACGGCGCAATTGCTGTAGGCGATCGCCTCAAACCCCATCACCTGCTCTGGGGTCCAAAGCTGGCAGCTGACTGACTGACCCGCCGCCGCTAAAACCTGGATGAGCTGAGTTCTCATCAGCCCAGGCAAACACTGATTGCCAATCGGCGTCCACCATTGACCCTTGGCCCAGCCCCAGAGATTGCCGGTAGTGGTTTCTAGCCAGTCGCCCTGAGCACTGGTCAAAATAGCGTCGCGAGCGCCGTGGCGTTGGGCCTGCTGTTGAGCCAGCCAGCAGGCTAAGTAGTTGCCGGTCTTGTGGGCGGGCAAGCTGCGAGCATAGTCAGGCGGAGCCACCCAGCAGGTAACGCCGGTTTGCTGCTGAGCGGTTAACTGAGGCGGCAGCGCCCGGCCCGTGATCCATTCGCGGCCATCGGGAAAGAGCGTAATTCGCAGGATCGGGTAGCGGCTTTTGAGCTGCTGGCAGCCCTGGTAGACACTGGGCCAGTGAGGGGAAGTCCAGCCGAATTGCTGGATGGATCGGGTGAGGCGATCGCAGTGCCCCTGCCACTGAGTCAGCGGGTAGTGCAAATTTTCTCCATACACCCGCAGCGTGGTAAACACCGTCGCCCCAAACCGCAGCCCGGCCCCGTCTAAGGGAAACAACTGCGTATCGCTGAGCGCATTCTCTTCAAATAGATCGCCACCATACCAGAAGGTCACTCAGACAATCACCTTAATATTCGCCGTTATCTCAACGCTCGGCTGGAACGCTCAAACACAGAGCAAGATCCCTCAGAAGTCACTTGCAGTCCGACCAGCGGGGACTCTGGATTGCGGCATCGCTGACCGCGCAAATGTCGGCAGTAGTAGCAGGTTTGGGCTGCCGCCGCCGGGTCGCGAGGCGTCACCTGCATCAGCTCCTGCTGATTGAGCCCTCGAACCACCAGCTGATCGCCCTGCCAGCTGGCTTCTACAATGCCCGTATCAGCCAGCTGAAGCCAGCGGGGGTCGCTCTCCAGGCTGGTCGGCAGCGTCAGTGTTACCCCCTCAGTAGAAGCATCTACTTCGCCCTCGTAGAGGTTTTCGCGCGGGGGTGCAGGCTGCCAAAACGACTCTGCTAGCGGTAGATCAATCGGCTGGGCAGCGGTGGGCAGATGCAGCTGATAGCGGCTTTGCAGCGCCTCTAAACTGGCCAGATCAGTGAGCTGCTTAGGGTCGCCATGCACAAAGATGACGTGCTGGGGGCGCAGGTTGTGAATCAGCTGGGTAGTGCCGCCGCCGTCGCTGTGACTGGTAAGCATGTAGTGCTCTACCGCAGCTTTGTCTACCGATTCTTCTTCTGGAGAGGGCTCTGCCAGCATTGACTGCATTTCTGCTAGCCAGTCGAAGGGTTGCCAGCGCCGATTCAATTGACTGTCTAGCGGGCTATTCAGCGGATCTGAGAGCTGACCTTGCCACAGCGGAATATCTTCTAGATCTGGCACAAAGACCGTCCAGTCTGCCAAACCCGCCTGACAGTAAACGCTGGGATGCGTGGCGGGATGAACAATCAAAATAGCGGGGTCTTCTCCTGCCGCCAGGTCTTCTGGGGAGACACTCACGCCCAGTCGCCTGACGCGCGGCAGCACCCGTTCATCCCAAAATAGAGGCTGGTGTTGAGCAAAATTTTGAACGGTGGCCGGCAGTGACGAAAGCGCCCCCAAGTAAGCATCGCAGCCCAACGCAACCAGGGGATCAACCCAAATATCTATCGGCTGACCGGTGAAGTGGTGATGACTGCGCAGCAGCATCAGCAGCTCTTGTCCCAACCCTAGCAGCGGACTGGGGAAGACCGCTCGCCCATGATGGGCCAGCGCCTTGCTCAAGCGTTCTACCAGATAATTTTCCTGCTGCTTGCGGTGCGGGTGACGCTCGGTGCCGTAGCTGCCTTCAACAATCAGAACGTCGGGCTTGAGGTTGCGCAGCTCGGCTAGGGGCAAGCCATCGACCAATCGCCCATTGGATAAAAAGCAGTCACCCGAGTAAAAAACGCTGTAGGTGCGCTGAGGCGTTTTGTAGGTGATGAGAAAGCAGGCTGCTCCTGGCAGATGACCCGCTGGCCATAGCCTGACCGTCAGCCCCGGCGCTAGCTCTACCGGCGATCGCCAGGGCAGCGAACGACAAAATCTGGCGTCTTCCTGATCGGGCCAATTGAGCGGCAGTAGCCGAGCGGTGACATCGCTACTGAAGATTGGCAAATGGGGAAAGGCCCGGTGCAGCGGCAGCAGTCCTCTGATGTGGTCTGTATGCGCATGGCTACAAAAGACAAAGTCGGCAGCTTCTTCTCGCAGCGCCGTAATGTCAGCAAGGCCGCAGTCAAGCAAAATAGAGTAGGGGCCAATCTGAATGCTCAGACAGACCCCTTCGTCTTGGTAGCCGACACTGTGGGGTAGGCAGGACAGCTCAGTCACGGGCAGTCTCTGGGCAATTGTCTGGGCGATTTTCTAGGCGGTTTTTTGGGCAACCAATAGGGCAGTTAATGAGCAGAACCATTGCCGTGATAGTCTTTGGAGTCGTAAAAGCCGTTGCGGGTGCCAAAGAATAGGCAGCAGGTAGCAAACAGGCCAGTTAGTAAAAAGAGTACGAGCTTAATATCCATAAAAAAATGTTTGCAGCCTTGGCAGGCTCCTCAAAAAATTACGTCAGTGCTGATCCTAACAACTTGCTCTGATGACAGGTTAATTCTTAATGGTTTATGACAAATTGTGATGACAGTCAAATCGTGACTCGCCCTTCAAACTTAATTCAGGCGGCCTGGTGCGATCGCCCCTCGGTAGAAGTCGCCCCCGATCTAATTGGCTGTACCCTTGTCCGGCAGCTGCCCAATGGCCCTCTTATTCGCGGCACCATTGTTGAAACCGAAGCCTATGCCCCAGATGATCCCGCCTGCCATGCCTACCGAGGGCAGAGTCTGCGCAACGCTACGATCTTTGGTCCGCCAGGGCACAGCTATGTGTACCTGATCTATGGCATGTACCACTGCCTGAACGTCGTTACCGAAGCCCCAGGTATCGGCAGCGGTGTGCTGATTCGCGCACTGGATCTGTGGGAGATGCCGCCGCTCGATCCCAGATACAGCCAAAAGCCCCACCGCGTAGCAGCCGGGCCAGGGAAATTGTGCAGAGCGCTAGAGATTGACCGGGCGTTGGATGGCGATCGCTACCATCCCGAAAGCGGCCTGTGGCTAGAGCATGGCCGCCCAGTGTCCGCCCCAGAAATCGTGCAGACGACTCGCATTGGCATTACCAAAGCCGCTGATCGTCCGTGGCGCTGGTATTTAAAAGACTCGCCAGCGGTCTCTAAGCGGTGAGAGGATGGCATGAGAGACCGCAGATTGAGAAACCGCACTAGAGCAGGATTTCTTTACCGTTGTTCGTAAACTTGACAGCGGTGATATTCCAGTCGGGATTGTTGAGCAGGGTTTTTTCGACGCTGCCAAAGAGCGATCGCTGCTCACAGCTAGAGAGCGAGACAAACTGCCGCTGAGAGCCAGGCGCAAGCTGCATGTCAACCGTGGCCGTACTGCCGTTAATGTTGACCTGATAGCCTTCTAGCTTAAAAGCGTTGTAGTCGATTCCACTCATAGCTTTGCCGACGGCCTCAGTAATCGCCCCTTCGTTGGGCACCTGCACGGCCTGTTCGACAAAATCATTGCACTGGCCATCAATGGTATAGACCGAGACAGTCACCATCTCGCCATCAGGCTGCTTAGTGCCCTCCGCCTGGCCATCGGGCTGAGCCTCAACCGACTGATCCTTGTCGGGAGTCTCAGTCGGCGGCGCGGTTTGCTTAGGCGTCTCTACGGCTTCAGGCGTCAGGCTAGGAGACGGTTCTACAACCGCTTTATCTGGCGCAGTCGCACAGCCTGTCACGATCAGACTGAGCGTCAGGGCGAGGCCGGTGACACAAGTATTAGTAAGCTTGAAGGGGGTAGCTCCAGCAACCTGCTTGGCAATCCGTTTTGGCAACCGAACCATCTGACGAAATACTGAATACAGCACTATTAAAGATACTCTTATCCTACAAAATGGATGTCCGCCCTGTCGCCACCCTGTGCCAATTTGCCAAGCTTCTGGGCCGTCTAACCGATCTCTTGGGCAGTGAACTGGCCGTATGAATACCTTCCCCTGGCATCGACGCCATATTATCTCCTTAGCAGACTTTACGCCTGCTGAGTATGAGAGTGTTTTGCAAACGGCGCTCAGCTTTCAGGGTGTACTCTCGCGGCGCACCAAAAAAGTGCCCACGCTTCAGGGCCAGGTCGTGGCCAATCTTTTTTTTGAACCCTCCACCCGCACCCGCAGCAGCTTTGAGCTCGCCGCCAAGCGCCTGTCAGCTGACACGCTCAACTTTTCAGCGGGCAGCTCTTCACTTACCAAAGGCGAAACTATTTTAGATACGGCAAAAACCTACCTGGCGATGGGCACCGACCTGATGGTGATCCGACATCGGGGGGCTGGGGTGCCGGCGACGATCGCTCAGGAGATGGACCGGCTTGGCGCGGGCGTCGGCGTGCTCAATGCCGGAGACGGCCAGCACGAGCACCCTTCTCAGGCCCTGCTAGATCTATTGACTATTTGCAACTCGCTCAGCAATTCGTTCAGTAATTCGTTCAGCAATTCGCTTGGGGGGGAGCAGCCGACGATTGTCGACCTGCAAGGCAAAAAGGTGGCGATTGTGGGCGATATTTTGCACTCGCGGGTTGCTCGCTCTAATCTGTGGAGCCTGACGGCCTGCGGCGCTGAGGTGCATTTGGCAGCGCCGCCAACGCTGCTGCCCAAAGCCTTTGCCGAAGCCTTTTCAAGGCCGCTAGAGACATCCGCAGGCCCTGTCCCACGCCGAGTATTTATTCACTGGCAGCTAGACTCAGCGCTCAAAAATGCCGACTTTGTGATGGCGCTGCGGCTGCAAAAAGAACGCATGAGCGACCACCTGCTGCCCAGCCTGCGAGAGTATCATCAGCGGTTTGGGATCACGCGCGATCGCCTCCAGCACTGCTCACCCCACGTCAAAGTTCTGCACCCAGGCCCGACCAACCGGGGGGTCGAAATCACCTCCGACCTGATGGACGATCCGCAGCTGAGCCTGGTCTCTCAGCAGGTCGCTAGCGGCGTAGCGGTGCGGATGGCCCTGCTGTACCTAATGGGCGGCGCTAAGGCGGGTAAAAATCTGTAGTCTCACTTGGTAAAGGTCTCACTGCAAGTCTCACGGCGCTAATTGCCGAGGGGAGCTGCGGCTGGCACTGAGCTGTGAGCAGCCAAATTAGAAAAAGAGGTGTGCAGGCGCAAGATCTCTGCTTCCGCCGTGTCATTGGTATCGGAGTAGCGGCTAAAGAGCAAAACCGTCTCATCGCCATAGCCGATGAATGTAGCGATCGCCCGGTTCAACGGCTCTGGGCGATCAGCAAGCCACATCACTAAGGCAGACTGGCCGTCAACGGTGATTGTTCGATAGCGGCCAACCGTCGATCCCTCTTCTAAAAAGCTGTCAATATTGGCATTGACGAGGGGGCCTGGCGGCGCGTCTATCTGAAACACCTGGGTCGCGACCAAATCGGCCTCAGTATCGGGCAGGTTGGTAATCGTCAAACTGTCGTCTTCTACTGCAATTTGCCAGGTGGCCGGATAGTCAATAGAAATCGCCTCGTCTGAATAATTAGCGATGTCAGCATCGAGGTTATCTAGCTGATCGGCTGGCTCTGGCGCAGAAACATCTGGCGACTCAGCCGGAATTGCCGATGATTCGGTTGGTAAAGTAGGGGTCTGGGCTATAGCGGGTACAGAGAAGGTCAGCATCGTAGCGACAACGCTAAACCCGCTCAAAACAGACCTCAAAATAGGCAGTAAAACGGGCATAAGGCGCGGCAGCGGAGAGGTTGAACTCATGAGTGACTCAAAGCGGCATGTAGGAACATTTTA
Organism: Phormidesmidales cyanobacterium; assembly: GCA_038260635.1. Lineage (GTDB taxonomy): Bacteria > Cyanobacteriota > Cyanobacteriia > Phormidesmidales > Phormidesmidaceae > Phormidesmis. Next base: position 4,700 of record JBBSNR010000005.1, on the reverse strand, counting down.
AGCTGACCGCGTCTGACCGGTCATCCCTGAAGAGTATACAGAAATGCTTAGCCCCCGCTTTTTGTTACATTTTTGTTAAGATACTGCAAAACTTGTATTCGTAAGTTAACGAAATTAAAGGCCCGCCCAAGATCCTCTATCTTCCCAGGTCTTTCCCCTTAGCGGGTTATTTTCACTACTTATTATCACCAATAGGGAACTACCCTCTAGAGAGCCACTAAGGAGCTTTGTCTATGCTGCGCCTTGAAAACATCAGTAAAATCTATCCCACCGGAGAAGTCCTCAAAGATATTAACTGGGAGGTCAAACCCGGCGAACGGGTTGGCTTAGTGGGGGTAAATGGCGCAGGCAAATCGACCCAGCTGAAAATTATTTTAGGCGAAGTGGAGCCGACCACGGGCTCAATTATTCGACCCAACGAACTGCATATTGCCGCGCTCAACCAGGAATTTGAGGTTGATCCCCGGCGGACGGTCAGAGAAGAATTTTGGACGGTTTTTGCTGAGGCCAACAAAATTCAGCAGACGCTCAACGATATTCCTAAGCAAATGGAGAGCGCTGATCCCAAACAGCTAGATAAGCTGATCAATCAACTCGACAAGCAGCAGCGTCAGTTTGAAGCGCTAGATGGCTATGGACTAGAGGCTAGGATCGAAAAGATATTGCCTGAGATGGGCTTTGAGAGCGATGCGGGCGATCGCTTGGTCAGCTCCTACAGCGGCGGCTGGCAAATGCGCATGGGGCTGGGCAAAGTGCTGTTACAGTCACCCGATCTGCTGCTACTGGACGAGCCGACTAACCATTTAGACCTGGAAACCATCGAGTGGCTGGAGACCTATCTCAAAGGGCTGACTATTCCGATGGTGATTGTCTCGCATGACCGGGAGTTTTTAGATCGGCTGTGCACGTCGATAGTCGAGACTGAACGGGGCGTCTCTACCACCTACCTGGGCAACTACAGCGCCTACTTAGCCCAAAAGGAAGAAAGCAAAGTCGCTCAGCAGAGCACCTACGAACGCCAGCAAAAAGAACTGTCCAAACAGCAGGCCTTTGTCGAGAAGTTTCGCGCCAGTGCCACCCGCAGCACCCAGGCCAAAAGCCGAGAAAAGCAGCTGGCTAAAATCGAACGAGTCGAGGCTCCGACGGCTGACCTGAGAGGGCTACAGTTTAAGTTCCCGCCTGCTCCTCGCAGCGGTAGAGAAGTGGTCACGATTACCGATATGACCCTCACCTACGGCGATAAGATTCTATTTTTGGGGACGGGGTTAGAGATTGAGCGGGGCGATCGCATTGCCTTTGTCGGCCCCAACGGTGCAGGCAAATCAACCCTGCTGCGGCTGATTATTGGCAGCGAGCCTCCTGACGATGGCACAGTCGCACTGGGCGCGCACAACGTGATCCCCGGCTACTTTGAGCAAAACCAGGCAGAAGCCCTGGATCTCTCCAAAACGGTGATCGGCACCATTCACGATGAAGTGCCCGATTGGAAAAACGAAGAAGTGCGCACCCTGCTGGGCCGGTTCTTATTTAGCGGCGAAGCGGCCTTCAAGAAGGTAGAAGCCCTCAGCGGTGGCGAAAAAGCTCGGCTAGCCTTAGCCAAAATGCTGCTCCAGCCCGCCAATCTCCTGATCCTGGACGAGCCCACCAATCATCTGGATATTCCCGCTAAAGAAATGCTGGAAAACGCCCTCAAAGCTTACGACGGCACCGCTTTGATTGTGTCTCACGACCGCTATTTTGTCTCTCAAGTTGCCAACAAAATTGTTGAGATTCGAGAGGGAGAGCTGCGCCTGTATCGGGGCGACTATCGCTACTACCTCGATAAAGTTGCAGAGGAGAAAGAGCGCGCCAGATTAGAAAAAATCGAAGCGGAAAAAGCGGCCAAGACTGCCGCCAAACGACAAAAGCAGCAGGAGCAGCGCCGGACTAAAGCGGCAGCTAAAGGGGCTAGCTAAGTCGTTTACCTTAGTCAATGGTCAGAGTTGATGGTCAGACTGCCGCTCTAGACTGCTGCTTTAGGCATGGAATTTTGAGGGGGCTGTTAAGCCGTGCTTTATTTTAGGAGTGAGTCGTGCTAAATAATTAGTTAGCTACCTGTCGAATTTTTGCATGTCAGCTGCAAAGTTCCTGTGAAAGTGATCGCCGCTATAAGAACCTCTGATTAAAAAGCCTAAATTCGTGTCTTAACCTTAGAGGGCGGCGCTACTTTAGTGCTTTAAGCATGGGTTAAGTTAGTTTAAATTCTGAACACAGGTTTGCAGGCTTAGAGGCAATTAATTGATGGCAAGCTGAGATAGATCGGCGGGTGCAGCGGTATCAAGATACTTTCCAAAATGCGAACATCAGAGCTAGCCCTACGGGAAATCAGCCCCGATAGAAGTGCTGTCAGCCGCAGAGATCAGCTATTGGCATTAATTATTTTTAATTCTGTAAAGCAGTTGCTGCCTGGGGAAGTTACCAGACAGCGCTGGGCAGACCCTATTCAAAGCATTTCCGAACTGTTGCAAATCGTAGAGGATTTTCTGGTATGGCAGACTCGCCTATTTCTCCGATGGTGCTCGTCATCTTAGACGGGTGGGGATGCCGAGAAGATAGCAATGGCAATGCAATTAGCCATGCTCAAACGCCGGTGATTGACAGCCTGTGGGCGACCTATCCTCACACCACCATCAATACCTCTGGTAAAGATGTGGGATTGCCCCAGGGCCAGATGGGAAACTCCGAGGTAGGGCACCTGAATATCGGGGCGGGGCGGGTTGTGCCTCAGGAGCTGGTCAGGATTTCAGACGCGGTGGAGACTCGAACCATCCAGGAGAATCCGGCCCTGCTTGAGGTGTGCCAGAAGGTGCGCTACGCGGGCACTAAGCTGCATCTGGTAGGGCTGTGCTCGGATGGCGGCGTGCATTCTCATCTCAGCCATCTGGTGGGCCTGCTAGAGATGGCCAAAGCCCAAGACCTTGCAGAAGTGTGTATTCATGTGATTACCGATGGGCGCGACACGAAGCCCACCGATGGTCAGTTTGCGCTGCAAAAGCTTCAGGACGCGGTTGCCGAGTTGGGGATCGGTCAGCTGGTCACTCTGAGCGGTCGCTACTATGCCATGGACCGCGATAACCGCTGGGATCGGGTCGAAAAGGCGTACCGGGTGATGACAGAGGATGGCGAAGGTGTGGGTACTTCGGCACTGGAGGCTTTGCAGGCCTCTTACGAAAACGGGATCAACGACGAATTTATTGAACCTGTGCGCCTATCACCAGGGGCGGTAGAGGCAGGCGATGGCGTGATCTTTTTTAACTTCCGCCCTGATCGGGCTCGTCAGCTGACTCAGGCTTTTGTCAAGCGTGAGTTTGCCGGGTTTACGCGCGACCCGATTTTGCCGCTGACCTTTGTCACCATGACCCAATATGACCAGAGTCTGTCGGTGGGCGTGGCTTTTACGCCTCAGAGCCTGGACAATATGCTGGGTGAAGTGATTGCCCAGCATAACCTCAAGCAGTTTCGCACCGCTGAGACTGAAAAATATGCCCACGTTACTTACTTCTTTAACGGCGGGCTGGAAGAGCCGCTACCTGGTGAAGACCGGGAGCTGGTGCCGAGCCCGATGGTGGCCACTTACGATAAAGCCCCTAAGATGTCGGCGATCAAGGTAACCGATGCCGCGATCGCTGCCATCGGCAAGCGCAAATATTCTCTGGTGGTGATGAACTACGCCAACCCAGATATGGTCGGGCACACAGGTAAGATGGATGCCACTATCAGCGCCCTAGAAGAGGTTGACCGCGAAGTGGGCAGGCTGCTCGCAGCCATTGCTCGGGCCGGGGGCACCGCTTTGATCATTGCCGACCACGGCAACGCGGAGTATATGCACGACGAGCAGGGCAGACCCTGGACTGCCCATACCACCAATCCGGTGCCGTTCATTTTAGTGGAAGGCGAGGGGCTGAAAATTCCAGGTCACGGCGGTGAGGTGGAGCTGCGTGAGGGGGGCTGCCTGGCCGATGTCGCGCCGACGATTTTGCAGATTTTACAGCTGCCGATTCCGGATGATATGACCGGTCAGCCGATGATTGTGCAGCCGCAGGCCGAGTATAAGTCTAGCCGGTCGCCGGTGAAGGTGTCTTTGCAGCGGTAGGAAATGGGAGACAGGAGACAGGAGACGAGTGGCGCGATAGGATGGGGTGAGTAACCAGTTGGGGCCTAGCTTGGGCCTAGTGGAAGAGTTTTCATGATAGTCACAGTTGTAAAAGTTGTTTGGGCGATCGCGGCGGTCGGCGTTTGTATTTTGGTGCTGCTGCACAGTCCTAAGGGCGATGGGCTAGGCGCATTGGGCGGTCAAGCGCAGCTCTTTACGAGTACCAAGAGCGCTGAAGAAACGCTCAACCGCGCGACCTGGCTACTCACAATTGTCTTTATGGCGCTGACAGTCGTCATCAGCGGTGGCTGGCTGACGGCAGCACCGCAGTAGTCCGTCGTGTTAGACCAGTCATCTGGTCAACAGCCGCCTGGTTAATAGCACGTTAAGCATCGGTGACCTGAATAATTTTGACAGGGCTGCTGCCTTTCATCGGGTTGAGGGAGTGCTTACCGGCTTCGGCGAGGGCTTGGTACGCCTTGTCAATGATGATTTGCTCGCGGTTGGTGTGATGATTTTGGTCGGCGATCGCACCGCCTACTTTGGCATCTACGGCCACTACTGAGTC
>JBBSNR010000004.1:0-23678 GCA_038260635.1 Phormidesmidales cyanobacterium | reverse complement strand
CAGCTGCTCGCTACCGAAACCGTCCTCAAGCAGGCCGAGATGATCGCCAGCGAGCTAGCCCAATAGGTTCTTTCGCCCCCGTCACACGCGGGGTTTGATAATTTGCCAAATGATAAACAGCGTCAGCGAAAGGTAGAGGATGGTGAATGTCCAGTTTTGCCAGCTATCTGAAAATTCCATGGAGGTATCAGGCGATCACTAGCGTGCTCTCAAAAAGTAGCGTGCAAGTTCCACAGTGCTGGAAGTGATTCTCGCTTGGAAACACTGTATCAACGCCGCTACCAAACGCGCCAGGCTTCCCAATCCAGATTGAAGATAGACGTGTCGGGAAAGGCCGTCGGGTTGCCGTTGTCATTGAGCCTTTGCTGAAGCTGCTCTAGCAGAGGCTCACGAGAAGGTAAATCGTCTACCAATTCGTAAGGCAGTACGCCATTGTCAAAGGCAAAGTCAACCGTCGTACCTGCCGCTGCGCCTACCGACCACTCAAAAGAGTGCACCCGGTAAGCTGCCGCTGCAATATTGCTGGTCGCAATGGTTTTACCAGCAATCAGCAAGTTGTCAATATTCTGCGGAATCATCGCCCGCAGCGGAATTTGCCCAGGGTAAGCCTGGCCGTGAGCTTTACGAATATTTTCGCGCTCGGTGTTGCCGGGAGTCTCTGGTGGCGAGAGGGTGAGGCAGGGGTGAAAGTCGATAGCATACTGAGCAATACCGACCGCATCGGGGTAGATGGTCGAGCGCGTGCGGCGCATGATGTCAGCGGCGGGCACATTGTCGTCAATCACCGCTGTCGTATTTAGCCCAGCTAGAGCACGCCACAGGTCGAGGTAGCGCTTTGGCCCGAGTGATGTTTGGTAGTACTCATCGCGGTAGTCGGCCCGCGAAATGTCGATTTCATTGACTGCAAAGCCTTGAGGATGGCCATAGGCAGGTCGCCCGACAATCCGCCTGGCCTCGCGAATGTAAGGATGCTTAGACAGACCGTGAGCAGTACCCATAGGCGCATCGAGGCCAGCAATGAAGCGATGGTTGGGGTTCGGCTCTTTGACGCCGGGGCCAAGCTGAGAGTCGGTGTCGCCTGTGACCAGCCAGTGGTAGTAGCTGTAGGCATTTTCCTCGCCCCGGCGCAGCGTCTCTACGCGCAGGCCACCCAGCCAGCCGCCCGGCGCAAGCTGACCGGTTTCGGCAAGCTGAGCCGCGCTGAAGATCAGATTGTCCTGCGCGGTGCCGGGGCGGTAGTCATTTCCCCAGGTCCAGTTCTGCATGGAGATGTCGCCGGGGGCCACAGGAGAGACGCCAAACTGCCTACCCTCAGGGCGAGGGTTAGGGGCAGCGATGCGGCGGTAGGTGAACACGTAGTCGAAATAGTCGCCGCTGTCGCGTGGGCGTTCGTAGCTAAAGTAAGGCTCGTACTGTTCGTAGTACGCTGGCTCTGGCTGCGGCTGCGGCTCGGCGGTGCGCTCCATGCCAAAGGTGTAGGTAAAACCCTGAACGCAGTACGGGTCGCCGGTTTCAGTGGGAGAGGAGGGGTTGAGGGGCGATCGCGGATCTATCCCCAGCCGGTAAGGCACGCCCGAAAGTGCAACAACTTCGCCTGTCTCAGTCGCTTCAACGACGTACCAGTCAGCCGGGCCAGCCTGCTCACCAGCAGGAGGAACAAACTGAATAATATCTTTGGTAAATCGCGCCGAATCTTCGTACTGATAGCTGTCGATATACGTCTCAGAAAGTAGCTCTGTATTGAGCGGTGGGGCACCAGGAGCGGGGGTGTGCTGAATGGCGACTACCCCATCGATCATTCGCCCATCGGCGCTCAGCTGCACTTCTTTGACCACCGTAGAAGGAAACCATTTGAGCGTTCCTTTACCCTTGCGAGCTGCCTTCTCTAGCTCCTGCATCAAAATCGTATTGGCATCGCGCGGCAAAAAGCAGGAGACGCTCACCCAGCAGCCGCCCGGATTTAGCTCATTGTAAAAGTCTTCGATCCGGCTACGCAGCTCTTTGTACCCCTTGGCGTAGAACAATAGCTCTCGCTGACGCTTGGCTTCGTCTAGAGCAGACGTGCCCTGAGAAGAGATTTGCCCGCCCACCCAGTCGGTTAGCTCAGTCATACAAACCGTGCGGCCAGCCAGCAGACTCTCATAGGCCGTTGCCGTCCCCGAGAGCCCACCACCGACAATCAGTAGCTCACACTCGACGGTTTCATCAGGGGCGATCGCAGACTGAGCCACAGCCTGCTCAGCGCGGCCCAAAGGTAAAGATAATACCGCTAGCAGCACACCAAATGCACCCGCAGAACAGCGCCGAATCAGGGAAATAGCCATGGGAATTTCATTCAAAGTTCGCCCCTCAAATTAACTCATTCGCTGCCTGACTTGGCAAGACCTGATGTATCACTTATCAAAGCTAGCGCGGCCATTGGCAACGCCTGAGCGGTGTACGATAGAGTCTATTCTCCGCCTACATTTTCCGCGATCGCGTATGTCTCAGCGACTCCTATACATTAGCAATGGTCATGGAGAAGACAACCACTCTGCCCATGTGATTCGCACGCTTAGAGCCATTCGCCCCGAGCTAGAGATTGGAGCGCTGCCGATTGTGGGTGAAGGCAATGACTACCGCAAGCTCAACGTGCCGATTATCGGGCCAACCTACACGCTGCCCTCCGGTGGGTTTACCTTTATGAACCGGCTGCGGCTGATCAACGATATTCGCGCTGGCCTGCTGACCATGACCTGGAAGCAGTTTCGAGCGATGAAAAAATACGCGGCCCAGGTAGACTTTGTCGCGGCAACCGGAGATGCCGTCGGGCAGGCATTTGCCTACCTCAGCGGCAAACCGTTTGTGGCTTTTATTTCGCCGCTGTCGGCCACGTATGAAGGCACCCTGAATGTAGACTTCGTTTTGTGGAATATTCTCAAATCTGACCGGTGTAAGGCGGTGTTTACCCGCGATGCCTACACCGCTGAAGATTTGCGTCAGCAGGGATTAACCAAAATACACTTTGGCGGCATTCCGGCGCTAGATCGGCTGAAGCCAACCGGCCAAGATTTGCAGCTCGCAGACGATCAACAGATGGTGGCTTTGCTACCCGGATCGCGGACGGCAGAAGCAATTAACAATTTGAGGCTGGAGATGCAGTTAGTGCTGGAAGTGGCTCAGCTCCAGCCTCAAATTAAGTTTCGAGCGGCGCTAGTGCCGAGTGTGCTGGCAGAATTGGCCGCCGTCGCCGCAGACTGGGCTCCGGGCTGGCAAATCGAACCGCAGCAGGCAGGCAGGGTGCGATTGCGCTATGCCGGCAGCGAAGCTTATCCGCCGACAGAGATTCTCTGCTACAGCGATGCCTTTAGCGATATTGTTTACCGGACTAATCTGGTGATTGGCATGGCCGGGCTGGCGGTGAATCATGCAATGGCCATTGGGAAGCCGATTGTGCAGATTGCGGGCAAGGGGCCACAGTTTACCTATGCCTTTGCCGAAGCGCAGGAGCGGCTGCTCGGGCTGTCGGTGCAGACGATTGGCCAGCAGCCCGCCACACCGGCCATTTTGCGAGAGGCGGCTCAGTGCGTGGTGCGAACAATTGAGGACAAGGCTTATTTGGAGGCGTGCGCCGAAAATGGGCGGCAGCGATTTGGTCCCTTTGGGGCCTCGGCTCGGATTGCCAACTCAATTTTGACCCATCTGGACGAGGCGAAATGACAAGCCAACGCTGCGCGATCGCTCCCTACCCCAGCAGCCACCCCCCCCAAAACTCCACTGCCATTGATCGGGGCTACCTGTGAAAAGCGCTCTTCAATCCAAACAACAGTCTAGCTACCGCTACCTGTGGCCCTTTCTAAACGCGCAGCGGTCCTGGTTTGTCGTCACGTTTGTCTGCGTTATCGGCTATGTGATTACGATGCCGATTTTGCCTTACCTAGCCAAGCAAGCCTCTGGGGCCATCAGCAGCGGCAACTTAGGCCAAACCGCCTACTGGCTGAGCTTTGCCATGGCTGATTTTGTGGTGCAGAGCGCCTTCTTGTACGGGCAGCGGGTTGGGGCGGCCAAGGCTTCATTAAATCTGGTGCTGGCCGTCCGCAAGCAGGTATATAGCAACCTGCACCGGCTGGGAATTGACTATTTTGCCAAAGCGCAGACGGGCGATCTGTCCTACCGGCTGACAGAAGACACCGACCGCATCGGCGAAGTCACCTTCAAAATGTCCCAGCAGTTTATCTCCTGCGTTTTGCAAATTGTGGTGCTGGCAGGCTATATCTTTTATCTCAACTGGCAGCTCTCGCTGACGGGCATTATCGTCGCGCCTGTCGTGGCCGTGCTGATTGGTCTATTTGGTCGGCGGCAGCTGAGCCTGTCGCGCCGCAACCAGACTTCTATTGCCGATCTCTCCTCTTTGCTGACAGAAGTGTTTGGCAGCATTCGGATTGTTCAAGCTTTTGCCGCCCAAGACTACGAGGTGGCTCGCTTTGTAAAACAGGCAACCCTCAACCGCGATGCCCGGTACCGCAGCGAATATCTCACCTCGCTGCAATATCCGGCGGTGGGACTGTTAGAAGCGCTGAGCGTGATGCTGCTGTTTATGGTGGGGGCCTGGCAGATTTCGCTGGGCAATTTAGAAGCCGGGGATTTCGTCGCCTTTTTGACCGCGCTGGCGCTGCTGATCGCCCCAATTGATCTATCTATTCAAAACTACAACCTGTACAAGCAAACCGAGGCTTCGGCGGAGCGGGTATTTGAGCTGATGAACCTGAAGCCGACGTTGGCAGAGCAGGCAGAGGCGATCGCCCTCCCCCCAATCACTGGCAAGGTTCACTATCGCCACGTCAGCTTCAGCTACGGTCAAAGCGATGCGGCCTTAGCGGGCGATCGCGCTGATAGCACAGCAAATAATGATCTTGTCCTCACCGACTTAAATTTGCAGGTCAGGCCCGGTGAAGTGGTCGCGCTCGTCGGCCCCTCGGGAGCCGGAAAAACGACCGTCGTGAATTTGCTCGCCCGCTTTTACGACCCTCAATCGGGTCAGATATTGGTAGACGGCATTGATGTCAAAACCGTCACTATCGCCAGCCTGCGCCACCAGATTGGCATCGTGCCGCAAGAGACCACGCTATTTTCAGGCACGGTGGCGCAAAATATTGCCTATGGGCAAACCGAGCTAGACTACGCGGCCATTGAAGCAGCCGCTAGAGTGGCCAATGCCCACGACTTTATCAGTCAGTTTTCGCAGGGCTACCACACCTGGGTAGGCGAGCGCGGTACTAACTTTTCGGGCGGGCAGCGGCAGAGGATAGCGATCGCTCGTGCCATTCTCCTCAATCCCCGCATCCTTATTCTCGATGAAGCCACCAGCGCTCTCGACCCCGAATCCGAAGCCCTGGTGCAGGAAGCGCTAGAGCGAGCCATGGAAAACCGCACGGTGTTCATCATTGCGCACCGGCTCAGCACCGTCCGCCAGGCGGATCGCATTCTCTTTTTAGAGAGAGGGACTATTTTAGAATCGGGCACGCACCGCGAGCTGCTGGCTCAGGGCGGTCGCTATACCCAGTTTTATACGCAGCAGTTTGATACGCCGGAATAGAGATCAAAAAAAAGCCGATATCGCAGTCAGGCCGGAAGCCGGCGCTGAGCAATATCGGCTAGAAAGGGTGTGAGGAAGCGAGTTATCACTCCTATAAAACGATAATGGGCTACGCATGTGACTTTTATGTGACAGCCCGATGAAAGAGTTATAACAAAAGCTAATTGATCAAGGGCGATAGAGAAGGGTTCGCCAGCTCAGCAGCTTTAATGCATCAGCTTTAAGAGGGCGAAACAGGACACCAGCAAATCTATGGCAAAAAGCGCTACCCAGGCGGTGACCACAGCAGCGGTCGCCGATTGCCCTACACCTCGACCGTGGCAGGCAGCGGTCAACCCTCGGCTACAGCTGGCGATCGCAATCACCCCGCCAAACAGCGAAGCCTTACTCATAATCAACAGCACATCCGTCACACTCAGATAGGTGCGCACCCCGTCTAAGAAGCTGCCCATTGAGATATCGTAAACGTGGGTAGTGATCAAGCCTCCCCCAGCGACCCCACAAAACAGCGCCAGAATGGTCAGTATCGGCAGCATAATCGTACAGGCCAGCACCCGAGGAATCACCAGATAGTCAATCGGGTCGGTGCGCAGCATTTTCAGCGCATCTATCTGATAGGTGAGCTTCATTGAGGCAATTTCGGCGGCAAAGGCCGAGCCCACCTGACAGGCCAGCACACCAGCGGTTAGCAGCGGGGCCAGCTCGCGGCAGTAGGCAGCCGCAAACACCCCGCCCAAAGTGCTAATAGCGCCAAATCGAGCCATTTCACGGGCCGACTGAATCGCAAAGATAATGCCCGCACAGACATTGGTCAGCACCACCGGAGCCAGACAGCGCGGCCCAGCACACATCAGATGGTCCATAATCTGGCGCTGACCATACCGGCCCCGAATCAGGCGATGCATCACCTGCCCGGCCAGCAAAACGGCCATAGCAGAATGATAAATCGGATTGTCGGCCTCAGCATGACGGCGGCGGGGTTTTGGCAGGTGAAAAGAGCGGTGGGGAGGATGATCCCATTGCTGAGCTAGGCGCTGGGATAGGCGCTGAGATAGGGACTGATCAGCTTTAACCATCGGAAGGGACTCTCCTCTCTGTAAAATCTGCCAATTTTCCGTCTGCTCGCCTTTAACGCTGCCACCCTGACTGTCTCAAACGGCTGTTCGTCAACGTTTTGTCCGTTTGAGCCAATCTATTTTAGTGAATCAATGTTACTTGCTATAGCTTGCCCCGAGCACTGTTTAAAATCTAGCGGGGCCAGGGTTCAGAAACCGGTGTAGTCCAATTGTAGGCGGCGCAATCGGGTTGCTGAATATCATGCGCGATCGCCCGCCCCCTTTTCAAATAACTACCGTCAATGTGAATCATCCAAAAATAGCGGTGCACTGGGATTTTCTTTTTCTATCTCGATTGGGTTACTTTTTTTGATATTTATAGTACACTTGTACCAAGTCAATAGAGGCGCTCCTACTTACCCTTCTTTTGCGCCCTGTTTGAGTCTTGGGAATATGACAAAAACTAACATAGACCTACAGCCCATTCGCGAAAAGCTACAGATGCTCAAGGCAGAGCTGCCAGCAGCCGAAGCCCTTTCATCGCCCTGGTCGGCACCGCGATCTGCGGGGGCTGATTCACAGGTGTACCCGCGTCAGTCGGGTAGCGCTAGCACCCAGCCCAGGGTCGCTATAGAAACGCTTCAGCAGCGCTCTGGCAAGCTCGGCGGGCGTGAGGCTAAGCCGACGGTTGCCCAGGTAGATAGCCTGGTTGCCCACGAAATTCAGGCTCTGGAGGTGCGGGCTCATCAGATCAATGTGCGATCGCAGCAGCAAACCGCTGACATTATGGCCATGAAGCGAGCCGCTCAGCAGGCCGCCGTGGCGCTCGCTCGCCAGGGCATTTACGAACATCCGCAGCTAGCTGCGATCGCCCAGCTTTTCGAGCATGACCTCTCTGCTGTCGTACCCCACGTAGAGAGAGACGCACAGGGCCATTTTGTTCTCACCCACGCGCCGGTAGATTTTCAGCGCGCTGAGCAAGAAGCCATCGATACCGCCGATGCGTTGCGCAGCCGTCAGCTGCTGCCCGATCTGCTCTTCGACCAGCCGATTGCGCCAAGTCCCCCTGCTCATGGGCGCTTGGTCGGTGCAGCTTCTCCTAGTTTGCAGCCGACCGGTGATGAAGACCCCATTCAGACGCTGATAGCGAATGCCCGCACCTATCTCGACCGGTGGCTTTGGCAGGGGCGTCGTCGGGGCCACAGAAACGCCCCTCGCTCAGGTAGCCGCTCAGAGCGTGATCGCACATCTGGCCACTTCTCCTGGTTGGACGGCGCTATTTGGTTTAGCGGCGCGGCGATTGCTCGCATCGTCGTCGAAGCTGCACTTGTGAGCCATCCCATTCTAAGAATGCCACTGCTGATAGCCCTAGTCGGTGCAATTGCATTGGCTATCTACCGAGTGGTCTTTGCCAAATCATCTGATTTCAGCCTGGCTTACCGACTCTCTGCTGCCCTGTTAGGTCTGTTTTTAGGCGGTTCGTTCTGAAGCAGCTGCCTGACCGTTTTGTTCATCTACTGCGATATCTCTTGCCCTCGCTCATCTCCCTCACTCACTTAAATATTCGAGAGGCTATCTGATGACAAAATCTATTCCTTCCCGCTATCCCATTAAGCCTCTTTTAGCCGGTGGGCTGATGTTCGCCCTGATCGGCATTTTGCTCGACATCAACGGTGTCAAAACACTGCTGAGTGACCCAATTGGGCTAGTCAGCTCTCCGGCCCAAAGTAAAGCTATCAAAAGCCTTTCCCAATCTTGCGAAACCGAAATTGTTGACAGTGCCCAGCTCTCACGAGAACAGCTGCTAAAACTGTTAGCCATTCCAGAGCGAGATAGCAAAGAGAAAGTCCGCCAGATTGTTCAATCACCCTACTGCCAGCTCTCTTCACTGAGTGTTCGCGCCGGTGTCAAAGCTGAACGAGAAGCCTATCCTCTTGCCTTCGATCCCGACACCACCCTCGTTATCCTCTATGAGAACGATGAATATGCAGGCTATCGCTTCAAGCACTAGCGCCTTTGCCTGGGACTGGCTGCCCTGGCAAAAACTTATACAGTACCTGTCCCTATTGATAATCGCCATTGGCCTTGGTAGCTGCGTAAATCGCTCTGCACCCACGCCTAGATCGATTACCCTACAGCAGCAGTGGGCGCTCAATCCGGGAGACGAAATCGCTGGTAATTTGGTAGCGGGCAGCCTGGGAGACATTTCTCTCCACTTAAAGAGTGCTCAGATAGCTGCGCCCTTTGATGGCGAATTAGAGATGAGTGAGCTAGACGACTGCGCGCTTTACTCCACACCCGAAATCCCGGCCTATCTATTTCGGCTGTGCGGACTTCACGCCGTGGCCTACGGAGAGATTAAAGCGGGCGAAATCATTGGTAAAGGAGAGTATCTCAGCTTCGCCACCCTCAGGCGTCAGCCGGACGGTACCTGGATTATTGTTGAACCTGCTAAAGGCGTTCTAGAGAAAGCGCTCGCACCGAGGTAACCCACCCGCTGCAATTTCTATATAGGTTGTTGACGAGCAGTCACTATTGGTAACTGTTGTTGAATCGCTGTTCTTTATTCATTGGATTTCTTACCTTGTGTAGCACGATGCTGAAATCGCCTTATCTCTTTGCTATTGGTGTATTGATAACTTTGTTGAGCTGGACTGGCACAGCTAGAGCCGACGAGAATATGGCATTAAGCTTCGCACTACCGGCAGCACAGGCAGTAGGACAAGCGCAGGACAGTTCTCAGGTGGTAGAAGTAGAACAGAAGACCGTAGAGACTGCGGAGGCTGTACAGACTACGGAACAGCTCGCCCTACTGGAATCTGAGGATTTGATTCGCTATCCGGATGCCTTACCGCCGCTGATGGAGACTCCAGTAGAGAGTGAGCCTGCTGCTCCGAGCGAAGACAGCATTGGGCTGAGCTTTGCTGATAGTGGCGTGCAGATGCCCGCAAATGAAAGTGAGCAGGCAATATCCCAGCAAGGAGATGTTGATGCCCCTGAACCGAGCACTGCCATAGAGATCACCGCTAGCGAAATCTCATCCGCCAGCGGTTCTAGTACGGCGATCGCTCAGCCAGAAGAAACCGCTTACAACACCCTTGGCTTAGACGACTGGATCTTCAACGGTGGCTCTAGCTCGCTAGTCGCCCGCACGGTCGGTAGCGCCGAAGGCACCCGCATGTCAGACGGCGGGAATACCCCGGCATACTACGGCCATACCGATCCGGGCAACGGCGTCTGGAACTTGGGCACCTTCTCGTATCAGCACGGCGCTCGCAGCCCAGAAGAAGCCGACGAAAAGCAGCTCACCCGCCTGAGGTACCAGGGGCTTCAGATGGAGGAAAAAGCCGCTGGTCTGGGGGTAAAGCTCTCTTTAGAAGCCAAGCTAAACGGCATCGACCTGGCCAACCAAGCCCCCTTAGCCGCCCTAGATCGAGGTGGCTACATAGAGCGCCTAGCTGAAGCCAACCGATTGGGAATGCAGGGCGAAAAAGCCATTTTGTGGGCGCGTACCCACGCCTACATCGACCCAGATACGCAGACTTGGGATGCACCCGGCTTGGGCAACAATGTTTCCAGTATCAGCCAGGACCAGGAGCGGCGGGCAATGGCGATCGCGCGAGCGCTACAGGCTTACCAATCCACCGAGACAGTTGGTGTAAACGGCTTAGCAACGAGCATCAGCACCGATAGTCCAGAGGGTGAGCCAGCGGTAGCAGCCAGCCTATCAGCAGATGAAGCCCTGCCTAGTCAGGCGCTATCCGCGCAGGTCGATGCTTACATGGCCCTCTCATTTGGGCTACCGCCTGCTGATGCACCTGCCAATGCACCTTCCGATGCGGAGGTGCTGGCCTCAATTGCGCCGCCAGCTTCTCCACCTGCAACAGCAGCGCCATTACCCAGCAGACCGCTGAAGCTTGCCTTTAGTCCCGCCGATGCCGCTGTCGGTGGAGAGCCAAGCAGCTCTGAAGCCGTGACAGAATCTGAAGCCGTGACAGAAGGAACTACCGCTGAAGCAGGCGTCTCCAGTCCCGACCCAGCTCTGTCAATTCCACCTGCTTCAGCAGCAGATGCCCCGACTCTATTTGGCGCAGAGCCCTCTGAAGGCAACATCAAAGACCTAGCTGCGGACGATGAGGATGCGAGCATTGAGGCTGCCTTTGAAAGACCCGAGCAGGTTGACGCTCAGGTGGACGGTTCGGCTGCCGATACCGAGGCGATCGCCGATACAGATCTGCCCCTGCCCGCTGCCCTGACACCAGCCCCCGAGAAGACCTATCGGTCAGCCCCCGGTCGCTTACTGTGGAGCTATGAGGATAAGGTTGTGCAGCCAAAGTAAGGCCAGAGCAAAGCCAGAGCAGAGATAGAGTTGACTGCCAACAGCGGCACTGCTGGCAGTCGAAATAGACAATTTCTTGGCGTTCGAGCTAAAGTGGTAGTGACTATGATTTAGGACGGTGGCCAAAATACCACTGGTGGCCTAATGGGTAGTCTTTACCTTGTGGACACTCGCCTTTATTCATGCTATGCAACCATCTGCTGATATTTCGCCCATTGAATCGTTAGAAGATGCGATCGCACGATGTCAGGCATTAGGAATGCGGCTCAGCCGTCAGCGTCGATACATCTTAGAGCTGCTGTGGCAAATCCAAGAGCATCTATCCGCCCGCGAAATTTATGACCGGCTAAACCAACTCGGCAGAGAAATTGGCCATACCTCGGTCTACCAAAATTTAGAAGCCCTCTCTGAGCAAGGCATTATTGAATGCGTAGAGCGGGCAGATGGCCGCCTGTATGGGCACGTCAATTCGCCCCACAGCCACGTCAACTGCACCGATACCCATCAGATTATCGATATCAATATTGAGCTACCCGCAGCCTTACTTCAGCAGGTAGAAGCTCAGACCGGTGTGAAAATCTCTGACTATCGGATAGATTTCTTTGGCACCAAAGCTGGCGTCTCTAACTAGCCGTCCTCGCCGATTGTTAGCAGAGCGGTTCGGCAAGGCAGTATGCAGTCAACCGTTCAGCACTTCTTTGCTAAATGCCACCAGTATCACACCAAACATAATTGCAGCTAAAGCTAAATCCACGGGGTCTCTCCTAAATTCATCTGGGACGTGTCTGGGCAAACTGGCTACGGCTATGCGTTTGCACACCGAGCAGCTTTGCGCCCATAGATAACGTACCTTAATCTACCCAGTAACCCCCTTTGCTAACGGCATAGTTAATCAACATTTCTTGATTATTGTTTGGCTCTTTAAACTTCTCAAGATTCGCAGCAGCGGAACTGCATTAGCTGCGAATCTGTACGGGCATAACCAGATAGGTGATCTTGGTGCCGCCCAGAGGAGTCAGTACCGAAGGACTCGTCGCCGTGTTGCACTGGATTTGGATTTCAGCTGAGGGCAACGCCTTGAGCCCGTCCAGCAGGTAGCGCACGTTGAAGGCAATCTCCAGGCTTTCACCCGTCACCTGGGCTGGGAGCGTTTCCAAACCGCTGCCGACTTCCTGCGCCTCGACCGATAGAGCCAGTGACTGGTTCTCACTGTCAATTGAAAGCTTCACGATGTTGTTGCGCTGGTCAGCCATGACCGCAATTCGCTCTAGAGAGGCGACAAACTGCTTGCGGTCTATCGTCAGCTGCCGCTCAAACTGTTTGGGCAGCAGCTGACGGTAGTTGGGATACTGGCCCTCTAGCAGTCGGCTAGTAATTCGCTGCGGACCCAGGTCAAACACAGCCTGAGTAGGGTCCAACTGTAGGGCCACAGGCTCGCTGCTGGGGTAGGCCTGCAAAATCCGCTCCAGCTCTCGCAACGCCTTGCTGGGAATGGTGACATTCGTCTGTAGACCCGCTGCTCCGGCTTCGTCTAAGGTTTGAACAATTGCTAGCCGATGGCCGTCGGTAGCCGCAAATTCTAAGCTTTCGTCGTCAGCGGTCAGATGAACGCCGGTCAAAACCTGCTTGGTTTCGTCAGTGCTGGTCGCAAACAGTGCCCCTCTGAGGCCTTCAATCAAAGCATCTGCCGAAATTTTCACAGTCTCTGCTGAGACCACTTCGGGCAGATTGGGATAGTCATCAGCACTGAGCCCGCGCACCTGATAGCGTCCGGCTGAGCAAGCTAGCGTGATTGCCAGTTCATCGTCGTCTTCGCTGATGTCGATATCTTCACTGGGCAATCGCGAGACGATGTCGCCGAGCAGCTTGGCAGGCAGGGTCAGGGCACCACTTTCATCCACCTGAGCCGAAAAAGTTGTCTGGATCCCCAGCGTTTCATCAAAGCCGACGAAGGTTACCTGCTGTGTCTCGGCATTGGCTCTGACGAGTACATTGCCCAAGACGGGGCGACTAGGGCGCGATGGCACTGCCCGACTCACCAGCGAAAAGTGAGTGTTGAAATCGGTTTGTGGGCAGCTAAATTTCATCGCTGAGCGGGGGGCTAATGGGGAGTGAGAAAGCGCTTTGAGATGCCCAATAGTATCACCCCGTTCGCCCTATTCAACAGGGTCTTGTTTAGACAAAATTATGCCTGTTTTAAGACTGCTCTTTCTTTAGATATAAGTATTTAAAATAGTAGTAGTAGAGGCTGTGGAAACTGTGGAGAACTGAGCTAATGTCTGAGTAGAAGTTGCTTTTAGCCTTTTCTATGCTGTGGAAAACCTGTGGAAAACAATAGGGTTTTTCCACAACCCTTGAAATGGCGGGATTCTTTTCCACAGGGCTCAGTCTTTTTTCCGCAGGGTCTCCACAGGTTTTCCACAGGAAAACAGGGGTTTTCCACAGGAAAATCCTGCGTACGTTTAATTTTTCTTAACCTGCCTGGGCGAATTTTTCCCGACAAAAAGCGCCCTATCTACAGAGATAAGGCGGCTAGTCGTTGCTAGAGATAGTGAGGCGTCAGCGGCTAGTTAGCTATTGGAGGAGAGGGTGATGCGATCGCTCACTTCACGCACCGTCTGCGCCAGATTGAGGTCGCGCTTGATTAGCTGCGCAATTTTGTCGCAGCTGTACATGACGGTCGTGTGATCTTTGCCGCCAAACTGCTCGCCAATTTTGGGCAGGCTCAAATCGGTGTGCTGGCGCATCAGGTACATGCCCACCTGCCGGGCCAGGCTGATTTCGCGGCGACGAGAGTTGCTTTTGAGATCTTCAACTGAGATTTTAAAAGCATCGGAGATAGACTTGATCACCGCCTTGGGCGAACATTCCATCCGCTCGGCGGGGGGGTTGAGCACCGGCACCAGGTTTTCGACCGTCATCGGCAGGCCAGAGATAGAGGTGTAGGCAATAGCCCGCGTCAGCGCTCCCTCCAGCTCGCGAATATTGGTTACGTAGGAGGAGGCAATATACTCAGTCACGTCCCTTGAGAGCGATACCTGCTCATACTCCGCCTTCTTTTGCAAAATGGCCATGCGCGTCTCAAAGTCGGGCGACTGAATGTCGGCAATCAGCCCCATTGAGAACCTGGAGCACAGCCGGTCTTGCAGCCGAGGGATCTTATTGGGCGGGCGATCAGAAGCCAGCACAATCTGTTTGCCAGCCTCGTGGAGCGTATTAAAGGTATGAAAAAACTCTTCCTGAGTATATTCTTTGCCCTCAATGAACTGAATATCATCCACCAAGATGACATCTACCTCCCGATACTGCTCCCGAAAGCGCTGCATCGTATCGCGGCGAATAGAGGCGATCAGGTCATTAGTAAACTGCTCAGTAGAGACATAGGCGACCCGCGCGTTTTGATTGCTCTCCAGGCGATAGTGGCCGATCGCCTGCATCAGATGGGTTTTACCCAAGCCAACCCCGCCGCACAGAAACAGCGGATTAAACTCTCGTCCCGGCGATTCGGACACAGCCAGCGCCGCCGCATGCGCCATGCGGTTGTTAGCCCCCACGACGAAGCGGGAAAAAATCGCCTTGGGATTGAGATCTGAAGATCCGCTGCCGTTTTTTTCGGCGCTGGCGGCCACTGCCGGTGCCGATAGGTAGCTGCTATCAGCCGGGGCAGAAACTTTAGGCGTTTCGTCGGTCACCGTAATCGATATCTCAACGGTGTGGCCCAGCACCTCTGCTGCCACCTCAGAAATTTGAGCGAGGTAGTGCTTTCGCAGCCAATTGCGGGCAAACGGATTGTCGGTGAGCAGCACCAGCTTCTGCTCAGAAAGCGTTTGGATTCGGGTGGGCTTGATCCAGGTTTCAAAGGTGGGACTGCTTAGCTGACTTTCTAGCTTCGCTAAAACCTGGTTCCAAAGCTCTTCTTTTGCCTGAGCCACCGATCCGCCTCGATAGTTTTCTTCGGGTCTATTCTTTGGGTCTAATAGGGGTGAGTGCTAGCTAGAGCGTTAGGTCCAGTCGTCTGTCAGCACTCATGCTGCTTTATAAATGTTCAGCACTCCTGCTGATTTGTAGATATTCCGATGCCATAAAATGGGACTTAACTGTACAAAAAGACAGCTAAGCACAGAAGGTCTAAGGACTTACTAGAGTACTAGATATAGCGTCTCGAAAGGAAAGAGAAATCTGTATATGTGGTGATTGACAAGGCTTGGCGGGGAGCGGGCACAAAAAATCCTCCTGTTTGGCTGCTGTCTGGCAATTTACAAGGAGACATTTAACGAAACTGTCACTGCTGAACATCACAGTCTTTTCGGTGATCTGCTAGAACAAAAAAGCCGGGATAGCGCGATCGCGCCTCATGAAAGCAGCTCAGAAAATCGTAACTGACAAAAGGTGAAGTATGAAGCAGTTTGAACCCCCCAAATATCTGTGGCTGCGGCAGTCGTTGACCTACGCGCTGATGACCGCAGCGAGTGCCGGAACGGTGCTGTTAGTCACTGGCCGCACCCCTTCTCAAACGGCTTCGAGCTTTCCCTACGAGACGGCTCAATACGAGACAGCTCAATATGAACCGGGTGCAGCAGCAGGGCCGACAGCAAGTCTCTTGTTGCCATCTGACGAGGCTGACCTGCTCGCTCAAGCTACCGGCACCGAGCGCCTGATGGGGGGCGCTAACTTCATTGCTACAGCGGTAGAGCGGGTTGGCCCAGCGGTGGTCCGGATCAACTCGGCTCGCACGGTGAGCGCGAGCCGTCGCCCGGCGATTTTTAACGATCCTTTCTTCCGAGAATTCTTTGGGGATATGGGTGTTCCTGATCAGCCGACTGATCGAGTAGAGCGAGGCACCGGCTCCGGGTTTATTCTCAATGCCAATGGCACTATCTTGACGAATGCCCATGTGGTTGAGGGCGCAGACGAGGTGACGGTCACCTTTAAAGACGGTCGGGAACTGCGCGGCGAAGTCTTAGGTGAAGATCCGCTCACAGATGTGGCTGTAATTAAGGTAGAGGCCAGTGACCTGCCGGTCGTTTCGATTGGGGACTCGGATGCGCTGCGGCCAGGCGAATGGGCGATCGCCATTGGCAACCCGCTCGGACTCGACAACACCGTCACCGCTGGCATCATTAGCGCGACGGGCCGTACCAGCGCTCAGATCAGGGTGCCCGACAAGCGCATAAGCTTCATTCAAACGGACGCGGCGATCAATCCGGGCAACTCGGGCGGCCCGCTGCTGAATGAGCGCGGCGAAGTGATTGGCATTAATACCGCCATTATCGGCAATGCGCAGGGGCTGGGGTTTGCGATCCCGATCAATCAGGCGCGGGCGATCGCCGATCAGCTCGTTGCCAATGGGCGAGTAAACCATGCCTACTTAGGTATTCAGATGCGCACGCTCACCCCCGCTTTAAAAGATGAAATCAATGCCGACACGCAATCGGGTTTGCGCCTGCAAGCCGACCAGGGCGTGGTGATTTTGGGCATTGCCCGCAATGCGCCAGGGGCTCAGTCAGGGCTGCGGCTAGGCGATGTGATTTTGGCGATGAACGGTCAGGCGATTACTGAGGCCGATCAGGTACAGCAAGTGGTCGAAGCGACAGTGGTGGGCGATGCGATCGCCATGACCATCAATCGAAGCGGCCAGACGGTAGAGCTGTCAGTGCGACCAGGGAACTACCCAGTAGAGGCGACGACTCGCCGATAGTGCCGATCATTATCAATACGGAGCCCCTCAATATGGAGTCTCATAGATTGGCCAGATCTCGCTTCATTTTTGGGCGGTGCTGACTGCGTGATTTAGGGGCGGCTGTCTTGTTTCTTTCTACGAGTGGCTTTTGGTCTGCTCATGAAGGGGAACTGGCTAACTTTTCGTTAAACTACTGTTACCGATAGCGACGGTTCGCACGATGGCCAAAATACTAGAAGTAGCAGAGCTGGGCAATGCGGTGTTGCGATCGCCCAGCCGCCCCATTCAAAACATTCAAGATCCCGCCGTTCAAAAGCTCATAGACAACCTGATTAAAACCACCACCAAGGCCAATGGTGTCGGTATTGCTGCTCCCCAAGTCTCTGAGAGCCTACAGCTATTCATCATCGCCTCGCGGCCAAACCTGCGCTACCTGCATGCGCCCGTCATGGAACCCACACCCATGATCAATCCGCAGATCATCGCCTATTCAGATGAGCAGGTTGAAGACTGGGAAGGCTGCTTAAGCGTGCCGGGCCTGCGAGGAAAGGTGAAGCGCTCAAAAGAAATCGAAATCATTTACACCGACCGTCATGGCCAGCAGCAGCAGGAAGTCTTCACCGACTTTGTTGCCCGCATCATTCAACACGAGTACGATCACATCAACGGCACAGTCTTTTTAGACCGCGTAGAAAGTACGTTAGATCTGATGAGTGAAGCCGAATATCATTCGCAGATTGTCTGCGGCTGACGCTACTGAATCTTTGGAGTGAAAATGATGGCCACGCTTCAGGTGAGGCAAATTAGGATACCCGAGGGACAGACCCTTGAGATCAATGAAATAAGCTGGTCTGAACTAGAGGCCATTTTGCAAGACTTGGGCGAGAAACGAAATACTCGCATTGCCTATAGTGATGGAACGTTATCTATTGTGGCACCGCTACCCGAGCATGAAGTAGATAAAGTTTGTATTGGTGAGTGTGTAAAAGTTCTGTTTGACGAACTGGAGATAGACTACACCTCATACGGTTCTACAACGTTCAAAAACCAGGGGATGAGTAAAGCCGTTGAACCCGATGACTGCTTTTACCTGCAATACGCGGATCGCATGGCAGGTCAGCAACGAATAGATCTAGCAGTCGATCCACCGCCAGAATTTGCTATTGAGTTTGACCTGACCTCCAAAACGCAGTTAGAGGCATATAAAGGGCTGGGTGTCGCCGAGCTATGGCGCTATGATGCCGGACGGTTGCGCATTGACTGCTTACGGGATGGTGAATACGTCGAGGCCGAGGAAAGTCCTTTGTTTCCTGATTGGCCCATTAAGGAAGCCGTTGAGCAATATATCAGACAGGCAAAAGCAACTAACCAACGCAAAGCAAAGAAAGAGTTTCGTCAGTGGGTTACGACCAGAATCACAGCTACCTCTGGCTAAAGACTTTAAACACTTGTTAGGTTTTCTACCCGCTCCAACCACATATGAAAATAACGGCACTCTTTTCGGATGATGTCTATCCCAATATCCTGTGCAATGAGTGGCCCGTCAACGGGTTTCTTATAGTGCGGACAAAGTTTGATAATCCTTTTAGAAGGAGCGGTATTCTCGCCGCCGTTGACATGTTCGGGCGTCTCGAAGGATTTCCGCTCAGATTGCAAGGTATTGACGATGCTCTCTGCAAAATAGTTTGAAAATTTGGTTGGGTCGCTGTACAAAATGGCCTCAAATTCATGCACTATTAGATTGGCAAAGAAGTTTTGTTGCTCGATATCGCGATCCATTTGCTGCTGGATGTAGTGGGCTTTCTTGAAAGGATCAGAGAGATTTAGGGCGTTTTCAAAACCCGGAAAGCTTGAAGGAAGGCGAAATAAGTCAAACAGAGTAGTTACATAGGCTTTTCGATCTTCTTTGCATTTAATGTCAACCTGACGTTTGATTTTTGGGTAACTGACCAAACCACCTTTGCTCTGCGAGCTAGTTCTGACCAGGATTGCATTGGGATAGATTTTCTTCCCCAACCAGTAAGGCGCTAGGACAGACCTGACGAATGTTTCTTCGGTTTGACCCTCCACAAAAATGTTCAGCCGCGTCACTGGGCGGGCCTCCCACCGAATATATTTTTCTTCCAGAGGTCTCCCAAGCTGTACTCTTCAAGCCATTCTCCTAGTTTCGCACCGTCTAGCCTTCTCAATAGTGAACTACCATTCTCTCTATCTACTACAATAATGTCTTCTGGATCAAATTCATTTAAGAGATCTACAGATTGCGTAGAGACAATGACTTGGCTGTCTGTTGCGGCTGCCTTCATCAACGAGGCAAGCACTACAATCGCATAGGGATGCAGTCCAAGCTCGGGCTCATCAACCAAGATTGTGGTGGGTTGATATTCTGAGGGCTGTAGAAAAACAGTGGCCAAACAGATGAAACGAAGCGTTCCGTCAGAAAGTACGTGTGCTTTGAAGGGAATGTCTTGACCCTTTTCAACCCACTCAAGCTCTATGAAATCTGCGTTTTGCGGGGAGGGCCGAAGGTGAAAGTCTCCAAAGAAAGGCGCAACCAACTGTACTGTGCGCTTGATTTGCCGGTATGACTTTAGGTGCTTAGTCTGAAGCAGATACAAGAATGCTGCGAGGTTTCGGGCATCAGGCCGTAGATAGGTATTGTCATTGATTCCATGTGGTTGTTTTACATAGGCTGACTCGCTAGTGTCATGAAAATGATAAACTCGCCACTGTTTCATGGCATCTACAACATTATTATGAGTGTCTGCAACTGCCCATTCGTCGGCTTTGGTTTCAAAGTGACCGCTAAATATTTCATTCCAAGGGGATGATTCCCTGGAAAATACCAGTCTGTTATCTTGAGTTGGCTCTAAGATTGCAGTATACCGACTGTCTCCGAAACAAAGCCGGATTTGTAACTGCTCAGTCTGTTTCCTTCCGAAGTGTAGAACTGCATCAGGGCCACCCTGACGGCTAACGAACACCTGTAGATTCGACTCTAATATCTGCTGAATCATCCTGAAAAAACCAATGAAATTGGATTTTCCAGCGCCGTTACATCCAATTAACACGTTAAGGCTTCCTAACGCTAAGTCACAAGATTCAATTGATTTGAAGCCTTCGACCATTATTCTAGATAGCTGATCTGGCCGTGTTACCGCCTTCATCTGAAACCTCTCAATGCTTTGGATGCGGTTGGGTTTTCTGTCGCCCACATTCTATGTGACTTGAAGCGTTGACTCTACGATTCTAACGATATTGACTCGGCTATCCAGCTATACACTTCAGCTAAGTCATCTACTTGGTAGTGAGCGTTCAGGCCGCTGGGGTTCGGCAAAGCCCATACTTGCGTGCCTTCCCAGTTGGGTTGAGGGCCGATTTTGGCCTTGGGTTGGGCGAAGGCGATGCGGTAGGCTGTGATGCCTAAGAAGGCGAGGCATTTGGGCTGGTATTTCTTTACTTTCGCAGCGAGGAGCTCGCGGCCTGCTTGGATTTCGGCTTTGCTGAGTTCGTCGGCGCGGGCGGTGGCGCGGGAGGCCATGTTGGTGATGCCGTAGCCGAGGTCTATCAGCGAGGCGTCTTCGCTGGGGTCGTATAGGCGGGGGGTGATGCCAGCTTTGTGCAGGGCTTTCCAGAAGCGGTTGCCGGGTCTGCCGAAGTGGTGGCCGATGACGACGCTGTAGAGGCTGGGGTTGATGCCGCAGAAGAGGACTTTGAGGTCGGGGGCGATGATGTCGGGCATGGTTTGGCCGTGGGCGGCGAGGACTTCTGCTCGGGTGGGGCGGGGTTTGGGCATGAGGTAGGGAGAGGAAAGAAAAGGCGTGACGACCCTAGTTCATCAGAAGCAGGTAGCTCTGAACTGAGGCTATTAGTAGCAACCCGTCTGGTACCTGTAGGCGTTAGCAGGCTATCTCGGTGGGTTCTTTCCCAATTAATGACTATTGAGTTTAGCTCATGAGGATATTGCATACTTGGAGCTGCCCTGTACGCCCGTCATTGTAGACGCCTTCAATAATTGACTGCGATTTTGAGGTAAGGTGACAATCTAAAGTTTGCGCAGATATAATACAAAAGTACTAATATCGGGTTTAAAATTGCTACACCGGCAGAGAGCATTACTTTCAATATTGCAGCAGGTCGGGGGGGAAGCCTCTACTCTTCAAATGATGGAGTGGGCTTTTTTACTAAGCAAGGAAACGCCTTCCCATGGAGGAAAAACTTTTTATCAGTTCATTCCCTATCACTTCGGCCCTTATTCGTTTACCCTTGATCGCGAAACGGATACGTTAGTTCGCAATGGTTTTGTAGAGAAGGCAAACAAGAAAACCTGGGAACTCACCCATCTGGGGAAAGAACAGTTTGTTGATTTGCCTGAACCCATTGCTCAAGATATCACTACCGTAACCCAACAGTATGGAGACCTATCGGGCTCAGACTTGATTGATACAGTCTATGCTAATTATCCCTGGTTTACGGTTAATAGCGATTTGCCTGAGCAGCGGAGAGAACAGCGTCCTGTTGCAGAGAAAGCAATTTATACCGCTGGATACGAAGGTAAAACCGTTGATGAGTTTTTAAATCTATTGATGCGATCCGGCATTCGTAGGCTGATTGACGTTCGTTACAATCCAATTTCCCGTCGCTATGGCTTCCACAAGAGCACACTAGCTCGGCTGTGCAACTCTTTGGATATTGACTATCAACATTTGCCAGGTTTAGGAATTTCAGGATCGGCTAGGGCAAGTTTGAGCTCAACCGATAGCTATGTCGAACTCTTCAAGGAATATCGATGCGGTCTATCAGATCGGTGGGATGACTTACAAAAGGCAATGACGTTGTTGAAATCTAAACCGAGCGTTCTAGTTTGTATGGAAGCAAACCCAGAATACTGCCATCGGAACATGCTTGCTCAGCACCTGCTGGGCGTGATAGATCTACCCATTAAGCATCTCAGATAGTAGTGCATGAGCAATCAGTCTGTTACGACCAAGGTTTTGATTACGGTGATGACGTATCCTCATCCGTCCCGAGGATATCAAGAACTTGTTTGCACTGCCGGTATCACTGAGCGCTACGAATGGGTTAGGCTTTATCCAGTAGATTATCGCTACAGGCCCAGAGAGCAGCAGTTTCGTAAATATCAGTGGGTGGAAATAGATCTGTTTCCATATGGAGCTGGAAATGATCGTCGCAAGGAAAGCAGGAAACCAAATTTCGACTCCCTGCGGGTGCTAGGTCAACCTCTCTCTACCAGAAATGGTTGGAGAGAACGCCGAGACATTATTGACCAACTGCCGACTTACACAGTGAAGCAGCTAAAAGCCTTACACGACTCAGACCTCACGTCTCTAGGGATTGTCAAACCAACCCGAGTTATAGACTTAAAGATTGAGCCTGCTGAATCAGAATGGAAGCCTGAGTGGCAAAACTTATTCGACCAACTTACGCTTTTTGGCTCGGTGCAAAAGCCATTGCGTAAAATACCGTACAAGTTTAGCTACGTATTTGAGTGCGAAGACAGCCATAGACCTCATAATGCCATGATTGAGGATTGGGAGCTAGGCGTACTCTGGCTGAATGAAGTAGCTCGATTAGGGAGTGAAGAACAGGCCGCCTTGAGTGTAAAGCGCAAATTTTTTGATGAGATTTGCAGCAGCAAGAAAGACACGCTATTTTTCATGGGAACGGTCTTTCCTTATAATACGTGGGTTGTATTGGGAATATTTTGGCCACCTAAACAAGAAGCTACTCAGGGAACTTTGTTTTAAACGGATGAACTTAGCACCTCACTAGCAATTTGAGCCAGCTAGTCTATCATTGTTAAAATTTATACAGATAAGTATCTATAGTGCCAAGGACTGGCGATCGCATTATGAAATCCACGCTAAATGAGCTTCAAAACCGGGTGCAGGGGGCGCTGGCCGCTGCGTTTGGCGATGAGTATAGCAATACCGATCCGCTGCTGGTGAGTACCAATAATCCTAAGTTTGGCGACTATCAGGCGAATGTAGCCATGTCGCTGGCGAAGCCGCTGAAGAGTAACCCGAGGGCGATCGCCACCCAAATCACCGAAAACTTGAACGTTGCAGACTTCTGCGAACCGCCTTCTATTGCAGGACCAGGGTTTATCAACTTTAAGCTGAAGACTGAGTATTTAGAGCAGCAGCTCAAGGCAGTGCATGGCAGCGATCGCCTCGGTATTGCCAAAGCCGACCCCCCGCAGCGAGTGATTGTCGAATATCCCAGCCCCAACATTGCCAAGGAGATGCACGTCGGTCACTTGCGCCCAGCCATCATCGGTGAGTGCTTCGCGCGGATTGTTGAATTTCAGGGACACGACCTGCTAAAAATCAACCATATTGGCGACTGGGGCACGCCTTTTGGCATGTTGATTACGTATCTAAAAGAAGCCTATCCCGACCCGCAGCAGGCCGCTGAAGCTGCTACATCTGGTGATTTAGCCACTTTTTATCGACAGGCAAAAAAACGCTTTGATGAGGACGAAACGTTCAAGGAGAATGCTCGGCAGGCGGTAGTGAAGTTACAGGCGGGCGATCCAGAAATATTAGAAGCCTGGGAGCGAGTTTGTCAGCTCTCTAAGCGGTCATATCGAAAAATCTACGATCTGTTGAATATTGCGCCAGACATTGTTGATCGCGGCGAGTCCTTTTACAATCCCTATCTGCCCGACGTAATCACAGATTTGGATCAGGCCGGATTACTCGTGGAAGATCACGGCGCTCAGTGCGTTTTTTTAGAAGGATTCACTAATAAAGAGGGTGACCCGCTACCGATGATTGTGCAAAAGTCTAACGGTGGCTATAACTATGCGACAACAGATTTAGCAGCGATTCGCTATCGCATTACCGAAGACAAGGTAGACCGGGTGGTGTATACCACTGATGCTGGACAGTCTAATCACTTTGTCCAGATTTTTCAGGTAGCGCGACGGGCAGG
Source organism: Phormidesmidales cyanobacterium (assembly GCA_038260635.1). GTDB lineage: Bacteria > Cyanobacteriota > Cyanobacteriia > Phormidesmidales > Phormidesmidaceae > Phormidesmis. The sequence goes on along the minus strand of JBBSNR010000004.1, from coordinate 72 downwards.
CTGGGTGCCTGATTCTGTAGCGCTAGATCATGCGCCCTTCGGCCTGGTGCTTGGCGAAGACGGCAAGCGGCT
>JBBSNR010000003.1:0-24258 GCA_038260635.1 Phormidesmidales cyanobacterium | reverse complement strand
GACAGCGCCGTCCTCGACGCCTACGGCTGGCCCCACACCATCACCAACGAACAAATTCTCGAAAACCTCGTCGCCCTGAACGGCGATCGCGCCGAAGAAGAACGCAACGGCCTCATCCGCTGGCTCCGCCCCGACTATCAAGCCCCCGAACAAACCCAACCCCAACAAGTCACCCTCGAAGTCATCCCACAAGAATCCGCCATCATCGAACCCGCCGAGCAGCAAAAGTGGCCCACCCTGCCCAAAGACCAGCTCGCCGCCATCCGCGACCTGCTGCGCACCACCCCCGGCGAATGGAGCGCCAAACAAATCGCCGCCCAATTCAAAGGCCGCATCACGCAGAAAAAACTGGACGCCATCACCGAAAACTGCGATCGTCTCGAATGGTTCGGCCTCATCATTCGCGACGACACCAGCAGCATCCCTCACTGGCACTACGCCGAATCCGCTCAAGCTGCGTAGCCGACTACTTATCCAGCGAGCTGACTAAACTCGTATTCTTTCAAGCGTACAACCTACGTTCAACCCTTAGGTTTGGCCTTGCTTTGCTAGACTCAAAGAAGATTTGAAGCCCCTAAAGACTGCTATGCTTACCCTAGAAAAGCAATCCAGGCAATCCAGAAAATTCGACAGGTGCCCCCAGAGTAACTGAGCAGCTAGCTCTATACTCAGGGTTTGGCTTTGGTCAGTATAAGAACGTTTTGGTCGGTGGCGATCGCCAAATAATCTCCCCCATCACTAAAATCTGCCGCGAAAGCAATAGTATCTAAACGCCTAATCTCTGAAGTTTTGAGATTGATTAAGCGCGTGCCCGCGACATCGCTGCGAACAAAGTAATATTCACCATCGGGGCTGAGGCGACCAAAGTTCTCCTGGCGATCAATATCGGGAACATCCGTTTTGCGCGCAGTTCGCTCTCCTGTCTGCACATTCCAGGTGTCGAGGTGAACGTCATAAAGCAGCTGAGTGAACACGTTTAGCGCATTATTAGCGGTAAACACCATATCCATCAGGTAGTAAAGAGACTCTTCAGCAGTCGGTCTGAGCGTGTGAATCTGGTTGCCATCGCTCAGCCGCCACACATCGATTAGCGTTTGCCTGGCCAATTCTCCTGCCGCTAGTGGCGCATATCCTGCCCCCGCTAAAAATGCGCCATTAGGACTAAACTCAAACTGAATAGATTCGCTGCCGGGTGTGGCCTCCAGCGATCGCACTATCTTACCCGTTGCAGTGTCGTAAAGACGCAGCTGAGCGTCCGTGGTGCCATTATTAGCCCCACTTTTCAGGTCAACCCGAGTAAAGATCATGCCGTCACCCGGACGAAAGGCGACCTCACTCAAACGCCTCCCAATATTCTGATCTGGATCGGGAAGCTGACCTGGAACAGTCGCGCCTAGCGGTTTTTGCCAGAGTTGTTCTCCGGTCTGAGCATTCCACAGCGAGAGCTGTAGCGCGTTGTTGGAGATCGTGCGAGCGATCGCTACTACCTTTGTCCCATCGTCACTAATCGCTGCCGCGATATAGCGCGTATCGCCATCGGCAACAATCTCCCTTTGCAATTCACCCGTCTGCGTGTTTCGCACCTGAATCATATCGCCTGCTGAGGTGAGCGCTACCAATTGCCGTCCGCTGTTGCTTAGGCCAATTTGCTGGGCTACCACAGGTATAGTGACCGCAGACTCTCTTGGCCAATCAGAAGCAGGCAAAGTCAAGGGGGTCGCTCTCCCTTCTTTGACCAGCGCCTGATAGATGAACGCAGCAGCCTCGGCGCGAGTAGTTGGTTGGTAAGGCGCAATGTTGTCCAAATTTGGATAGTTGACCACAATATTAGCCTGCTCTGCGGCTACCACACCAGGCAGGGCATAAGCGGGAATCACGTCGGCATTTCTATAGGTAGACAGTGCCTCAGGGCTTGCTGCTTCGTACTTTAGCCCATTGGCCAGTGAGACTAATGCCTCTACTCGGGGGATGGTTTGTTCTGGTCTGAAGACATTCCCTGGGTAGCCTGCGAGAAAACCTGCTGAACGGCTAGCAGCGATCGCCCCACCTGCCCAATAGTTAGCAGGAATATCTACAAAAGGCTGGGCAGAAGCTGTCTGCGACTGTAAAAAAGCCTGCTGTAAGATAGCCGCAAATTGGGCACGGGTAACGGGCTGATCGGGTCTAAAAGTGCCGTCCGGGAAACCCCTAATGACGTTGAGATCGGCCAATCCTTCGATGTATTCGTCAGCCCAATAGTCGGTAGAAACGTCGGTGAATTTGGCAGTCTGGGCTTGATCAGTCTGAGCTTGAGCAGTCGGCGCTGTGAGGAGTGCGCTTAGCCCAAGCCCTACACTTAGCGCCATATTGAACGGTAGACCTGGCGCCGAGCTAAGCCGCAAACGGTTTTTCATGAGTGAACCATCTTGATATTTCGCTGAAATTATGAGCAGATTTTGCCTGCTCTTCAGCTTGCTACCGATTGATATTGCAGTACTGTGCAGCGGTGCCAGATTTCTGAATGGCTTGCAAGGGTGGCTTTCGATTTAGTAGGGTTGGGGGATGCGATCGCGAAAAAATTTCCCACTCTCTTCCATCCCGGCGGCAGTCGCGAGCCAAACAGCTGTATCTGCGCCTTCTTCTGGCGTTCGAGGGGCAGATGAGCCGCCCATCTCTGTCTTTACCCAGCCTGGGCACATCGCATAGACGGCTATTCCTTTTGCCCGCAGCGCGTTAGCCAGTAAGATTGTTGCGCCATTGAGAGCAAGTTTGGAGAGAGAGTAGCTCGGAACACTTGCCGAAATTCCTTCAAGCTGACCGTTGCCACTCGAAATATTGATCACTTTAGGACTGTCCGCTTTTTCTAAAAAAGGGAGAAAGGCTTGAGTCACACCGAGCGAACCGAAAGCATTGACATCCATCGCCTGAGTCAGCAACGCTCTCGGAACGGTAAGAATATCAACGCCCTCATCAGGGTAGACGCCAGCGTTGTTGACCAATACATCTAGTGAGCCGGTCATCTGAGCGACGCTGGTGGTGGCCGCTTTTATACTTTCATCGTCAGTGATATCAAGCTCTACTAGATGTATCAAGCTACCGTCATCAGACAGTTTCTCTATCGCGGCGCTTCCTTTTTCGGCATCTCTAGCGGCCAAAAAAACATCAAACCCAGCGTTTAGCAATCCTTTGCAGATAGCAAAGCCAATGCCCTTGTTGCCACCTGTGACCAAAGCCGTTTTATGTATTGGTTGAGAGACCATAGTTGTCAGTCCAGATTTACCAGTTGTCTATTTTTATTCTGCGCCGACCATTTCACCCATTTGCGACAGCTCGATTAAGTTGCCGTCAGGGTCTCGAACCAAGGCCGCCTTAATGCCCCAATCTGCAAAATTCCAGGGTGGTCTAACAATCTCTACCGCTTTCTCTTTCAAATACCCACAGGCTGCTTCAACATCATCTACCTGAAAACTCAGCGCAATGCTGTCGTTCTTACTCTCAAAAAAGAGCGGAGTCTCTCTGCCAAAATGTCCAATTATTTCTTTGCGATTAAGCAACGTCAGCTTAACGCTGCCGTCGGTCAGCTCTATGTAGGTGTCAATTTCAGAGGTGAAAGTGGCTTCTAGCCCCAGAAGGTCGTGATAGAACTTATAGCAAGCTTTATAGTCTTCAACGAACAGCCTGGTATAGGTAAACTTGAATTTCATAGCAATAATTTCTAACAGCAGAAAGCGACTCCGATTACACTATCAGAGTCGCTAAACTTTAGCAGCTAGCAAAGGGCAGATCTTCAGCGCGTATCCCGATCCTGCACTGAAGCATCCACTCACTAGCTAGCAGCGCTGCCTACGGCCCCTTTAAGGGCAGCAATACCCTGCTCGACGCTTGCCCATAGGCCCATGTCGGGTTCCTTCCCAGCTAGCTCACGGGTGCCCACAAAGTACAAGACGCCTTTTAGAACTTCTTGATGAGCCCGATTTTCAAAGTTGACTTTATTCAGGGGCTCCATCGCATCTTGCAGATCATCGCTCAAGGATTGAGCTGCTTTGTGCAAAACTAGGCCAGTCATCGTCTGCTGGTGCTTGAGCAGCTCAAACTGGAAGAATTTGTCGTAGGGCGTCAGTTCGGAGCCGTTCATCATTTTGCTAACGGCTTCGGCGTGCTTTTGAGTGATGTCGCGAGACTCGGCGCGGGTACCGAACTTAGAGATGGCTTCCTCAATTTTGGGAAGATTTTCGCGATCACTCTTCACAATCCCTTCTAACCGCTCACGAATCTTGCTGTCAGTTGTTTCTGTCATCAGCTTTTGACCACTCTCGATCAAAACGTTCTGAAACAGCTTCAGGTCAGCCAGCTTGGTTGCCAGCGTTGTCATATCAGCCATATTGTTATCTCCAGACCGCAGTTCTTTTTAAGACTCTACAGTCAATTAAATCACTCTTGTCATGATCCCGTGATCTTTGAAAAGTCTCTTCCCTCTGCGGAGAGATTCAGCCGACATCTATTGTATTAGGCCGTTTGGTTCATGCCTGCAATCTAAAAGTCTCTCTTTAGGATGACTCTAAACAATAGAACAGATTTCAATATTTACAGTGCTGAATCTGGTGGCGTTACGATTGGATGGCCAGATCCGTTAATGCCGCTAGATCCGTTAGTGCCAGATTCAACCTTGGGTTCAACGATAGATGTTTTGGCAACCTGCTCGGGCTGAGTTACCGCGCTCAGCCGACTAAACGCTTCTCCTTGCAGTCGCTTGCCTGCTTTAAGCCCCATTTTTAGCAAAATGCTAGGGCCGGGAACGAGCTTGACGCCTAGCTGCTGCACTAGCGAAAGGCTATCGCCCTGCCCCCAGTGCTCCACAATTTTGCTATGACTTACCCGGTCGATGTGCATCACCGCGAAGCGAGCGGCTTTGCCGGTGGGCGGTAAGCCTTGAAACGGGCCCAAATGGGTGCCGGTAAAGAAGCCGCTGGTCACCACAGTGTCTCTGTGGGCAATCACCTGAGTGAAGCTGTGACGCCCGTCGGGAAAGGCATTGTAGACCTCTGTGCCAATGTCGATAAAGTCTGCCTGGCTGAGGGGCGTCTCTGTGCCTGCCATATGAGCCACCATTTCTGTCGATAGCAGCGCCACCCCTTCTTGCCAGCGGCGGTTGTCAAGAGACTTGTAAAACTGCAAGACGAGGGCTCTATTTTGAGTGGCGAGCAGGTCATAAAACATGGGAAATTTTCTCAGGGACAGGCGGCTGGATTGGGCAGGGGCAATTAGTTCTATTATGAGGCGCTTTTTGTAGAAAACTATAGTGCAAACGGCGGTTAAACCCTGATGATTCAAGCCGATTGCGGGCTAAGCAGCCAAGGCTATAGCTGGAAAATTAAACGCAATTTAAGCCAGCACTCATTTAGGGGAGGGGCGATCGCGTCACAATACTCTTACCTACACAGGCCAAAGAAACAGCCATGATAGAAACTAACCCGATAGAAACCAACCTAAAACCAGTCAGCACCCCCATTGCTCAGCGTGTATCGCTGGTACTTTTGCTAACGCGCCTCAGCGTATTTATCGCCATGATGATCTGGGTGATCGATAAGTTCGTACAGCCAGATCACGCGGCGGCTATCTTTCAAGCTTTCTACGGGGTGGGCGGCGTCGCGACTGGACTGGTTTACGCGCTAGGGACTTTGCAGCTAATTATTGTGGTGGGCTTTGTGCTGGGCTACCAAAAAAGAATTACTTACGGCCTGGTACTGCTAATGCACGCCGCTTCTACGCTAATATCGTTCCCCAAATACCTGGCTCCCTTTGAGAGCGCCAACATATTATTCTACGCGGCCTGGCCCATGCTCGCCGCCTGCTTTGCGCTTTACTATCTCAGAGATCTCGATACACGTGGGACACCGCAATCTTAGCTAACCTACAAGATCTGAGAAACGGCTACTGTGTCTTGAACCAAAACTCGATCTCAGCTGTGACCTGATCGAAGCGAGCGGCATGAATAGCGTTGGCGGGCACATGATACCACTCTCCCGCTTTGTAGCAGGTCTCCTGACCATCCATCGTCAAAATCATCTCACCTTGGGTGATGACTCCGACATTGTCTGTCTCGTGAGTATGAGGCGGAATTGTGGTACCAGCGGGATAGGAGGCAAATAGAACATCGCAGTCTTTGGCTTCTAGCTTAAAAGCCTCAAACGGCCCCTTAAACTTGGGCAAAGACTGTAGCTGCTTTGGAAAGTGTGCCATCTGATTGCTGATGATGCCGACATTGATAACGGAGATTAAATCTAGCGCTCTTGCAAACTGCGTGGGTCTAGCGCATCGCGGAGGCCGTCGCCGAGCAGGTTAAAGGATAGGACAGTGATCACAATCAGGGCTGCCGGGGGCCATACCAGCCAGGGGTTGAGCACTAAGATAGAGGCGTTGGTACCGGCTGAGAGCATGTTGCCCCAGGAGGGGTCGGGCTCCTGGATGCCTAGCCCAATCAGGCTAAGAACGGCTTCAGCCACGATATAGCTGGGAATCGATAGGGTGGCCGCGATGATTACATAGGTGGCGGTTTGCGGCAAAATATGGCGGGTGATAATGTGCAGACTGCGCCCCCCCATAGACCGCGAAGCCTGCACAAATGTCCGCTCTTTGATGGAGAGCACTTCGCCGCGAATGACGCGGGCCAGCCCCGCCCAGCCAATAAACGAAATAATCAAAATAATCAGCAAAAATCGCTCGGAGCTGTTTAGTTGGGGCGGCAAAATCACCCCTAGCGCTACCAGTAGATACAGCGACGGAATGGTCATAATCACTTCGACCAGGCGCATCAGCACCGAATCGACCACGCCGCCAAAGTAGCCAGAGATGCCCCCTACCAACAGCCCCAGAGGAAAAGAAATCGCAATCCCGACCAGCCCAATGCTCAGGCTAATGCGACCGCCGTACAGCAGGCGGCTCAGCACATCGCGAGCGGCATTGTCGGTTCCTATCAAGTTAATGTAGGCCGGAGAAATGGAGACCGCCTCGGGCGCTTCTTCACCCTCAGCCGCTTCGGTAATAGCAGGGTTAGCGGCGATCGCACTGGGGCTAGCCGAGCCCACTGTCCCAAACAAGTGCAGATCGCTAGGAATACCTTGAAAAATCTCCCAGTCTTCAAGGCCAATTTCGCCGTCAAAAGAAAAGCTGGTAATGATCGGGATAGTCAGCTCAAATAGCTGGTATTCGTGGCCACGCACAAACAGCCGGATCGGGGCGGGGCGGCTGTAGTCTACCTCTATTTCCTGCTGGCCGGTGTCTAGATCAATTGGCCCCTGAATGGTGGGGTAAACATGAGGGCCTAAGAACTCCCCATCAGGACTGCGCCAGTAGATTTGAGTAGGCGGTAGCAGAGAGCCATTGGGCTGCTGAGCAATCGGATCGTAGGGGGCTACAAAGTCAGCAAAGATGACCGCAATGTAAAAAATGATCAGTACGGTCGCCCCAAAGCGGGCCATGGGGTTGTTTTTGAGCTTTTGCCACCAGGATCGAGTTTCCATGTTTGCTGCGCTGTGAGCGAACGCTATTTTGAAACTTCAGAGTAGCAGTAATTTAGCGCTCTGATTGGCTAAGACCGCGATTGTTGAGCAGCCCTTAAAAATAGGCTAGTGCAGTGGACTAGCGCAATTACCCAAAAATGCAAGAGAGTATAGGGCTGTTTTGAGGGGTGGCCAATAGCATCTCACGGGCGGTGAGCGATCAGTAATAATTGGTTAGAATTAACTTTTGTTAACTGCTTTTCAGCCAACTGCCCTCTTACATCAGTCGCCTCGGCGTTTTTTTCTGGCAAATTTAGCCTACTCGGTTTAGTTTGGTTGGCGCAGAGGCCCGGTCTGAATATCTCCAGTTTTGATCTATTTTGTCCGCACTCACGAGCTGACACCCACCTGTGACCTACCCAAATCTCAATAACAGCGAAGATGACTTACTGAATTCGAGTCCTCCGACTGTTCCTATTTCTACAGAGCGATCGCCCCATCAGCAAAAGCCCAAAAAAAGGCTGGCTGGCTGGCTGAGTGGCCCTCAAGGACTGATCATCGGGCTGGGGCTAGGCTTGGGGTTGGCGCTATTGGGCAATCGCTTGATGTCGCGATCTGCGCCCCCAGCAGCACCGGCTGAGAGTGAGCAGGTCTCTAGCGCCAGTGTGACGGTAGCGCGATCGCAAACCGCCCCCATCCGCCAAACCATCACCACCAACGGCACCGTCGAAGCCTTTGACCTGCTTTCAGTGGCACCGAGAGCCAGCGGCCTGCAAATTCTGTCGGTAGAAGTGCGGGAGGGCGATCGCGTCACCGCCGGTCAAGTCCTCGCCGTTCTCGACAGCTCAGTGTTAGAGGCGCAGCTAGAGCAGGCCAGATCTCAGGTCACCGCCGCCCGCGCCCAGGTCACCCAGGCTGAAGCCGAAAAAGCCCAGTCCGCTGCTTCTCTGGCCGAAGCGAGAGAAAGCCTTGCTCGCTACGCTAGCTTATACAGCAAAGGCGCAATCAGCCAGGAAGAATTGACCAGTCGCCGCACTCAGGTCGCAACCGCAGAGCAAACGGTAGGGGCTGATGCCGCTGCTATTCAGAGCGCTCAGGCTACCGTTCGCAGCCGTCAGGCCGAAGTCGATCAGCTCAATACCCAGCTCGCGCAGACTGAAGTCCTCGCTCCGGCTAGTGGCATCATCGCCGAGAAGACTGCGACCGTCGGCGACACGGCTTCGGCGGGCACCCCTTTGTTCAAAATCATCAGCGGTGACCAGTTAGAGCTCGCCGTGAAGATTCCGCAGACTCAGCTCGCTCAAGTCAACCTGGGTGCGCCAGTGCAAATCACCTCTGACTCTGACCCATCTTTAAATCTTGAGGGCAGCGTTCGCAGTATCGATCCGACAGTTGACCCGCAGACTCGTCAGGCCACAGCGAAAATTGGACTGCCGGGGAGCGATCGCCTCCGTCCCGGTATGTTCTTAAAAGCGGCAATTGTCACCGGCTCTCGTCAGGGTGTCGTGGTGCCCGCTGAAGCTGTACTGCCTCAGTCCGACGGCGGCTTTGTGGTGTATACCGTGAGCGCGGAAGGCAAAGCGGTGGCTCGGTCGGTGGAAGTGGGCGATCGCATTCCCGCCGCTGATGACACCGCCGCTCGCACCGAAATCACTTCAGGCTTGCAGGCAAACGTACCGGTTGTCGTCGAAGGCGCAAGCTACATCCAAGATGGCGACATTGTAGAGGTCGTAAAGTAACTCATGTTCAATATTTCTGCCTGGTCGATTAAGCGCCCGGTGCCGACCATCGTACTGTTTCTGGTGCTGACTGTTGCTGGAATCGTCGCCTTTGGTCAGCTTGGCATCGACTCTAATCCCAATATCGACGTGCCTGCTGTCATTGTCGAAGTGCAGCAAACCGGCGCTGGCCCTGAGGAGCTAGAAACTCAGGTCACCAAGAAAGTAGAAGACGCGGTTGCGGGCCTGGGCAACATTGACAAGCTCACCTCCACGGTAAGCGATGGCTCCTCGACCACTGTGATCGAATTTGACCTGGGGGTCGATACCGAGCAGGTGACCAACGACGTGCGCGATGCGATTACCCGCATTCGGCAAGACCTGCCCGAAGATGCGCAAGACCCCACCGTGAGGCGACTGGACTTCTCCGGCGGCGCACCCGTCGTGATCTACACCGTCAGCTCCGATCAGCGCTCGGTCGAAGAACTCAGCGATTTGGTCGATAGAACCATCAGTCGTCGGCTGCTGTCGGCCAAAGGCATCTCCCAGGTGCAGCGCACGGGCGGCTTAGACCGAGAAATTCGGGTGGATTTAGACCCCGCTCAGCTAAACGCGCTAGGCATTACCGCTACCCAGGTAAACGACCAAATTCGTCAGTTCAATATCAACTTGCCGGGTGGCCGCAGCGATATTTCCGGTGTAGAGCAGGGCATTCGCACGCTGGGCAGCGCTGAGACGGTTGCAGCGATACGAGACTTTCAGGTGGTATTGCCCAATGGCGGCACGGTGCCTTTGAATAGCTTAGGAACCGTCGAAGATGATTTTGCTGAAGTGCGGCAGTCGGCCTATCTCAACAACGAGGCGGTGGTTGGCTTTCAGGTTTACCGCAGCAAGGGCAGCATCGTCGTCACGGTAGAAGAAGGGGTGAAGGAAGCGATCGCTGACCTCGAAGCCACCCTCCCGGAAGACATCAACTTTCAGCTTATTTACACCGAAGCCACCGAAATTCGTGATTCCTATCAGGCGTCTATCGATTCGCTGGTGCTGGGCTGCATTTTGGCCATCGTGGTAGTCGGTATTTTCCTGCGCGACTGGCGCTCTACGCTGATCACGGCAACTGCCCTACCGCTGTCTATCATTCCGACCTTTTTAGTCCTGCAAGCGCTCAACTACACTCTCAACAGCATGTCGCTGCTGGCGCTGACGCTGGCCGTCGGCAACCTGGTAGACGACGCCATTGTGGAGATTGAAAACGCCGAGCGCCACATTCAAATGGGCAAATCGCCCTTTCAGGCGTCGCTGGACTCTACCGCTGAAGTCGGGCTAGCTGTGATCACGACCACGGCGACTATTGTGGCCGTCTTTATTCCGGTCGCTTTCATGGGCGGCATTCCCGGTCAGTTCTTCAAGCCCTTTGGGGTCACCGTGGCCGTTGCGACCATGTTCTCTACGCTGGTTGCCCGGCTGGTGACGCCCATGATGTCGGCTTATTTACTCAAGCCGAAGTCTGACAGCAGCGAGGACAATACCGTATTAGCCGCAGATGGACTGCGGATACCTCGAAGCCTGTTGCCCTATCACAAAGTGCTTAACAGCGCGTTGAGGCACCGCCTGCTGACGATTGTTTTGGCCATTGCCTTCTTTATCGCCAGTTTGTCCCTGGTACAGTTCATTCCCACTTCTTTATTCGACGCGGGCGATACAGACTTGAGCCGGGTGTCGATTGAGCTACCGCCCGGTTCGACCCTGGAGAAAACTGAGCAGCTCACGGGCCGGGTGAGCGATCAACTGCTGGCCGATGACGCTACCGAGCGCGTATTTATTGTGCAGTCACCGGCTGAGGCGACCGCCTTTGTGCAGCTCAAGCCCAAGGGTGAGCGAACTAACAGAGCGGCGTTTGAAGAAAAGCTGAGAAATGAATTCAAGACCGTGCCGGGGGCGCGTATTAACTTCCAAAACCAGGGAGGTGCAGGGAGCAGCAAGGCGTTTGAAGTCGTCCTAACCGGAGAAGATCCCGACCGGCTGACCGAAGCGGCCCAAAATCTCACGCAGCAAATGCAGCAGCTACCGGGTTTAGTCGAAGTGAGTTCTACGGCAGCGCTAGTTAAGCCCGAAATTTTGATCCAGCCGAACGTGGCTAGAGCAGCTGATTTGGGCGTGTCGGTGAGCAGCATTGCCCGCACGGCGTCTCTGGCGACGATTGGTGATGCCGAGTCGAACCTGGCTGACTTTGATGCGGGCGATCGCCAAATCCCCATCCGCGTCCGTCTCAACCCCGACTCCACTAACGACCTCAGCACCCTGCAAAACCTCCAGGTACCCGCCCAAAATGGCGACTTGGTACCGCTGATCGCCGTCGCCGACATTGAGTTTGGCAGCGGCCCGGCGCAGATTGACCGCTTCGACCGCTCCCGTCAGGTCACCATCGGCGCGAACTTGCAGGGCATTACGCTGGGCGAGGCGATCGCAGCCGTAGACGAACTGCCCGCCTTCAAAGACCTGCCGGCTGGCGTCAGGCAGCAGCCCACAGGCGACGCCGAAATTCAAAAAGAGATCTTCAGCCGCTTTGGTTTGGCACTGGGTACAGCCGTGATGATGATCTACGCTGTGCTGGTGCTGCTGTACAACGATTTTCTCTATCCGTTTGCAGTAATGGTGGCGCTGCCCCTGTGCCTGGGCGGTGCCCTGATGGGCCTGCTAATCGCCCAAAAGCCGCTGGGCCTATTCGCCCTGATCGGCATGGTGCTGCTAATCGGCCTGGTCACCAAAAACTCTATTCTGCTGGTGGACTACGCGCTGCTGGCGCTGAAAGAAGGCAAATCGCGCCGTCAGGCCGTCATTGAAGCCGGGATTACCCGTCTGCGGCCTATTCTCATGACCTCGATTTCGACCATGGCGGGAATGGTGCCGATCGCGCTGGCAATTGGCGCAGGCGGCGAGACGAGGAGTCCAATGGCGATCGCTGTCATCGGCGGTTTCTCAACGTCCACGCTGCTCACGCTGGTCGTCGTCCCCGTGTTCTTCACCTACATCAGCGGAGCCCGCAGCCGCAGCGCTAGGGTACTCAGCCGCGCCACCGGGATTGGGAAGAAATCGACGCCTCAAGTTCCAGTCGTTGATTAGGAAGGGTCTAGACAACATCTGTCCCTGGCTGCTGATCTGCCAGGAAAGCAAGAATATCTTGATAAAAGGTCAATCCCTTTCCCTTGCTATCAGCAGCACTGGCAACGACAGAGAGCGTTTCCACCAGAGAGTCATAAGCCGTCTGGCAGACCAGGTCGAGCAAAGCGGTCAGGTCATCTTGAGCCTGCTGCGCCTGAACCAGCGACTCAATATAGGCCAATCGCTGCCGACTGGAGATAGTCACAATCGGAAAGCCCGCTTTAAGTAATAACAGATTCATCAACAGTCGCCCCACCCGGCCATTGCCATCAATAAAAGGATGGATCGACACAAACCGATAGTGAGCCTCAGTTGCAAATACAAGAGGATGGGCTTCGGACTGCGCAGCGCTCAGCCACTGCACAAGCTCGTTCATGCGTTCAGGAAGCTGATAGTGCGGCGGATAGACATGCCCGGTTCCCGCCGCTTTCACATCTAGCTGTCGGTATCGTTCGGCCTCAGCAGGCGCAATTTTTCTCATGACTAAGCTGTGAATTTGCCGAATTTCCCACTCGCCGATGACGGTGTTAGAACGGCTCAGCGTCTCAATATAGTCAATCGCTTCTTTGTGCCCGACAACTTCTAGGTGCTCTGTCAGGGTCTTGCCGCCCACGGTAATCCCTTTCGATAAAATCAGCTCAGTTTCGCTGAGACTGAGCGTGTTGCCCTCAATGGTATTGGAGTCATAGGTAAAGCGAACGTCGTAGCGCTGCTTGAGTTCTGAGAGAATAGGGGGTGACAAAGGCCGAAAGCCGTCTAACCAGACTTTCATCTGGTCGATTTGGGCGAGCTTTGTAGTGCCTTCTGGGGTGCGATCGCTTCTCAGCATTCCGGACAAAACGGCCTCTACCCGTAAGGTTGGCTGTTGTTTGAGCTGGCGTAGCAGATCTTCGTATAAAGAGACGGCTGATGCTACTTGTTCAGCAATCAGCGTTTTGGGTGTTCCCATAGCGGCTGCTGCGTAGAGTGCTTACGATACCTTCATCTTAACGGCTGCAAGACCTGAACAATTCTCGCTGACTGAGTAGATCATTGGGCAGTGCGGCATTTCAACGCCTTCAGATAGATGATGACGAGGGCTAGCGCTTAGCGATCGCTCTTGGCCGAGCTGTAGAAAGCACCATAATGCCCGCTAAAACCAGAACTGCGCCTACCATGCTGAGCCCCGGTAGCGTTTCACCTAGCAAAAAGAAGGCCAGCAGCGCTGCGAAAATGGGTACGAGCAAATTGAGCCCGGTGGTCAGCACGGGCGGCAGATGCTTGGCCGCGTAGCTGTAGCAAAAGGTAGGGACAACGGTTGAGATAATGCCCAGGCTGAGCGCAATTGTGAGCGCATTAGGCTGGGCTAGTTTGCTCAAGAGGTCGGGTGAGCTGATCAGGGCGATGGGGGCGATCACCACCGAGCCAATGGCAAAAGTTGTGCAGGAAACCGCAATTGGACTGAGTGATTTGCTAGCTGCGTAATGTTTAAAGAGGGCGGCATAGCCGAGCGAGACACAGGCGGCTAGCGCAGCGAAAAAAAGACCGGTTAGATACGTCGTGCGATCGCCCGCAGCGCCTTGCAGTTTGGGCAAAACAAACAGCAGCAACCCGGCAAACGCAGTCAGCGCCCCAACGATTTCTGAACGCACCAGCGCCTTTCCGGTTAGCAGCTTAAAAGCCAGACCCAAAATCGGCGACAGCCCGACCATCAGCGTCACATCGCTCACTGGCGCTAGCTGAAATGCCCGCACCGCAAACAGGTAGTAGAACACCATCAAACTGGAGAGCAAAATGCCAACTGGCCTGCGCACTAAGGCTAAAGACGCCGACAGTAGCCCCGGCTGAACCCAAAAGATCGGCAGCGTGACAGCAAAGGCTAGCAAAATCCGAACGGCTAAAACCTCAACAGTTGAAAAGTCAGGCAGCAGCTTAATAAAGCTCCCCGTCAGGCCCCAGGTAAAGGCCGCTAAACAGCCCCAAGCCAGAGCAGCCGCGCGGGGCGTAGTGACCATTGCCAAACTCTGCCAGAACGTTTGCACCCTTATCTTAGGATAGAGCCCGCAGCAATTCTCACCTGAGAGTGTCCCTCCTCGCGCGCTCAACCTATCTCTCTCAGTATTGACGATGGTGAAATTGACGATGGTGAAAAATCAGCGTAGCCAGAGTCAAAACGACTCCGAAAACCAAAACAGCCACCGGCAGAAGGCATAATGGAAGATGGTTTCCCGAACTTTAAGGGTTGGTTCAAAGCAGATCACATAACTTAGGACAGCACCTAACCATCGATCATGGCCAATCAAATTACAAAGTTTAAGGACTGGCTGCTTGAGAAGCGGGCTTTCAGGGTTAAGCGGCTTGCCAAAGACTCACAGCATGAACCACAGCCTGAAGAAGCGCTCGCCCAGATGCCTGGCGAACTGGCCAACGAGCTGATAGAGGCGGTTGAAGCACTACCCGTTCATCCTCGCGAGCAAAAGGCTGTTCTAGGTGCTTTGGACGAAGCGATTTCTCAGTGGCGAGTGCGGCCCCACACGTCGGCCAATTCTATGGTGATTTTGAGCACGCCGGTCACTTCGGTTTCTCGCATTTTGGTTGACACTTTAGGCAAACAAGGTATTTATGACGACCTGCTGCCGGTTAATCTCTTAAGCTGGGTAGAACGCCCACCGGATGCTAAGTCAATTGAGCAGCACCTTCGAGAAGAGTTAGGCTGGTCTGATGCTGAAGAGTCTGAGGGCGATTCAGCGAGCGATCGCGTTAGCCAAACCTCAGACAGACTAGAGCAGAGAGATAGCAAAAACTTAGCGGTCATTCCCAGTCTAAGCTGGTGTTTTTTGCGCAGTGGCGAGGGTCTAAATGGGGTAGATTATCTGCGCGATACGCTGCTAGAAGACCGCTCGCAGTTTTGGGTGATTGGTAGCGGCATAGTGGGCTGGGAATACCTCAAATCAACGCTCAAGTTTCACGCCTACTGCGGCGAAACAGTCGAGCTTCCCAAGCTGACTGGTAAAGAGCTGCAAAGCTGGCTCAAGCCCATTGTCGAACAGTTTGATATTCACTTTAGCGATGCGGCGCTACACAAGCGATTGAAGCACCCAGACAGCCTGCTAGCCATAGATATTTCAGCAGACAAACCGATTGAAGCGATCTCTGAAATTAGTCAGGAAATGAGTGCCACGGTGCGGTCCTCAGTGCGAGCGGTCAAAGACGAGTTTACGCCAGAGGATAATTCTGAAGAGGCAAACGAAAGCCCGGAGCAAGATTACTTTGAACGGCTAGCTGACATTTCGGACGGCGTGAGCGTAGTCGCTGCCCAGCTATTTATCAAGTCTTTGCGCTGCCAGGAGAGGGGGGAGCTAACGCGAAAAGCAGATGAGCCGGTAGAAGTTGAGAAGCAGGCTGAAGAAGCCACGCCAGAGAAAGATAATCGGGAGGGTGATCGTCAGCTGGTCGCCGGCACTCCTAAGATACCCCCGTTACCTGAGCTAGACCAAAACGATCTGTATTTGATCTACTCCTTGATGCTCCATGGCGATCTGACCATTCAGGCGTTGGCAGAGAGCTTAGGCGATGCTCCTCAAGTCGTCAACAATCAGGTGCAGACACTGCGTAAAGCCGGGGTGATTGAGCAAAAGGGAAAAGTCATTAAGGCCAATCCGGTTCATTATCCCAAGCTCCGGCGCGAGCTGGCCAAGAACAATTTCATCATTGAAGTGCCTTAGGGCTCAACGAGGAGGGTAAGCACCGATGGAGAATTCTATAGTGAATAGTCAATATCCAGGACTGGTGCTGCTTGCTCAATCAGCTGGCGAAAAGGCCGGTAATGCCGCCCGGAGCGCTGGAGAAGCCGCTGGCGAAACAGCCAATCAAGCCGGACAGATTCTCAGTAAGGTGACCGGCCCAAAGATTTTGCAGGGGCTAATTGTCATCGTTGTCGCCTACGCCACCATCAAAATCGTAGACTGGCTGGTGGCGACTATCTCTGAGCGGGTGGCCCGATATAAAAGGCTGCAGATTAAGCAGTTTCAGCCTTTTATCCGCACGTTAGTGATGACCGTCACCATCATTACGCTGATGAATCTGTTTTTAAACCTCTCCCGAGATAATGTACTGGCGGTAACCGGCACCGTTGCGGTCGCGTTGGGCTTTGCCTTTAAAGACTATGTTAGCTCAGTGATTGCAGGCATTGTGGGGCTGTTTGAAGCGCCTTATCGGGTAGGCGATCGCATTGCCATTGACGATGAATATGGCGAGGTTGTCAGCTATGGTCTCAGAGGAATTCGCCTGCGCACCCCCAGCGACAATATCGTCACCGTTCCGCACAGCTACATTTGGACTAACTCCGTCTCTAACGCTAATATGGGCGATTTAGAAGCGCAGGTCGTCACCGAATTTTACCTGGCTCACGAAGCCAACCCTGAGCAGGTTGAAAACATTCTGTACCGCATTGCCTACACCAGCAAATACACCCATCTGAAGCTGCCAATCAAAGTGGTGATGTCAGATCACAGCTGGGGCAGTTTATTTAAACTGCGCTCTTATCCGCTAGACGCTCGCGACGAATTTGCCTACGCAACTGATCTCACCATTCGCGCCAAAAAGGAATTCGCCAAGTGCAATTTGCCCTACCCCAGACGGTTTGACCTGGCAGAACCTGACAGTCGCTAAGACCGCTCTGAAGCGCTAGGGTTGCCGCTAAGAACCAGCCCTCAGACCGTTATGAAGCAGGGTCAAACAGCTCGAAAGGTAGAAGTTGCGATCGCCCCTTTTGATCGACACAAGAAATATTACGAAACGTTATAAAATAGGGCGAGAAAGTTATACCGACAGGGATTTTTGTGAGCTATCAGCCCATTGAGAACTATGGCCTTATTGGCAACATGCGCACGACTGCGCTGATCGGGATGAATGCCTCTATTGACTGGTTTTGCCATCCTCGCCACGACTCACCCAGCATATTTGCGGCCCTGCTAGACAGTCAAAAAGGAGGGCACTTCAAAATTGAGTCAACGGTCTCACAAAGCAACCATAAGCAGTTCTACTACCCTGAAACTAATATCCTGATCACCCGCTTTCTCTGTGACTGCGGTGTGGGTGAAGTGGTTGACTTCATGCCGCTGGGCAACTCGACCGTCCGTAACTGGATTGTTCGCCAGGTGCGCACCGTTCGCAAAGAAATTTCTTTTCGCGCTGAGTGCTACCCTGCTTTTGACTATGGCCGCGCCGCTCACAAAACTAGGAAAACGGACACAGGCGTCAAATTTTCTTGCGACGAAGACCCTTGCAAAGGGGACAATGACCCAGTTGAAAATCCGGCTGAGGCTCAGTGTCAACGCTTTGAACTGGTCACCGAGGTGCCGCTGACCATCAACGATAGAGGTGCTTTTGCCGAGTTCACTCTAAAAGAAGGAGAAACAGCAACTTTCATCTTTAAGCCAGCCATCAACCAAAGTGATGGCTGTGAAGTGACTGATTATGAGGAGATAGCAGAGAAGTCGGATCGGCCCATCAATACCCAAAAAGCCAGACAACAAGATGGCCAGACTCAGCCTGCGTTCTCACTTTCTCAGACGCAGCTCGACAATCTCAACCAGACCGCTGAACAGTTTTTCAGTGAGACCACGACTTACTGGCGTGAATGGCTCTCACAGTGCATCTACACCGGTCGTTGGCGGCGACAGGTAGAGCGTTCTGCCCTGGCGCTAAAGCTGATGACCTATGAACCAACCGGTGCTATTATTGCCGCCCCGACGACTAGCCTGCCAGAGCAAGTAGGCGGCGAGCGTAACTGGGACTATCGCTATACCTGGATTCGAGACGCGGCCTTTACGGTCTATGCCCTGATGCGGATTGGCTTTATGACTGAAGCAAGAGACTTTATGGGCTGGCTAGAGGCCCGCTGCCAGGAGCTAGGAGAAGGGGGCAGTTTGGAAGTCATGTACCGTATAGACGGCAAGCTAGACCTGGAAGAGGACTCTCTTGATCACTTGGAGGGCTATAAAGGGTCTCAGCCTGTGCGCATTGGTAACAGCGCTTTTGAGCAACTACAGCTCGATATCTGCGGCGAGCTGATGGATTCGGCCTATCTCTACAACAAATATGGTGAATTCATCTCCTACGATTTTTGGATTCACCTGCGCTACTTGACTAACTGGGTGTGCGACAACTGGCAGCGTAAAGATCAGGGCGTCTGGGAGTCACGTGGCGGTAAGAAAAATCACGTGTATTCCCGGCTGATGTGCTGGGTCGCGGTTGACCGAGGCTTGCGGATTGCTGAGAGTAGGTCTTTTCCGGCAGAGCGATCGCGCTGGGAAAAAGTCAGAGATGAAATCTACGAAGAAATCTTAGAAAAAGGCTGGGACGAAGACCGTCAGGCATTTGTGCAAGCCTATGGCGAAAAAGATCTCGATGCGGGCTGCTTGATTATGCCGCTGGTTTTCTTCATGGCCCCAAGCGATCCAAAAATGCTGAAAACCATTCGCGCTGTCAAAAAGCCGCCGCAAGAGGGTGGGCTCACCGCCAACAGCCTGGTATATCGCTATAACTCTCTGGACAGTGCCGACTCTAGCGACGGCCTGACTGGGGAAGAAGGCACCTTTAACCTCTGTACTTTTTGGCTGGTTGAAGCCCTGACCCGCGCAGGCAGCACCGATCCTGATCGGCTTGACGAGGCCCGCCGGATCTTTGAAGAAATGCTCACCTATGCCAACCATCTGGGCCTTTACGCCGAGGAGACGGGTATCAGCGGCGAAGCGCTGGGCAACTTTCCGCAAGCCTTTACTCACATTGCGCTGATCAGTGCCGCCTGGAACCTGAGTGAAGCCCTCGAAAAGTAGCTGTCTGTCGCCCAGGTGTGTCTGCTTCTCCTAATATTCTCTAGAATCAATAATCAGACAGCGGGCCGTTTCAGCGGCAGCCTCACTGGTTGGGTAAAATTCTCCGTCGTCAAGCACCGTAAAGTCGGGAGTAAACACCCAGCAGCGATATCCCATCGGGGTACGGCCAATGGCGATCGCCCAGCCAGGATAGGTCAAAACATCGACGAGTTCACAGTCTTGCATGGTTCAAGGCGCAGTATAAAAGGCAGGTAGCAAATCGCTCATCACCCACAAACCCAACATCTCAAAATATGCTACCCAGCCGCTCAGTATATTCACCAAATTCACAGGTACTTTACTGATGATCGGAGCTGATCTGAGAACGGGGTAGATTACGCTACTCTTAGGCGCACTCACCTAGATATATTCCAGGTATATTGACCCGGTAATGCTGGCCCGATAATACCGGCTAGATAAACTGGGGCCGACTCAGCGGGGCAACCTATATTTACAGATGTCATTTTAGTTCATGTGTACTAAAATAGTATAGCGAATTTACCCCAACTGATCTTCAACTGACCTCTCAGAAAACCTCCTCGGAAACACCTATGGCTGCCAACGCTTCCTCTGACAGGCAAAAAGCCCTCACCTCAGTACTCACCCAGATTGAGCGCAACTTTGGCAAAGGCTCCATTATGCGGTTAGGTGAAGCCAGCCGTATGCAGGTAGAAACTATTCCCACTGGCGCGCTCACCCTCGATATGGCGCTCGGTGGTGGCTTGCCCAAAGGCCGGGTGATTGAGATTTATGGCCCGGAGAGTTCGGGTAAAACGACGCTGGCTTTACATGCGATCGCCGAAATTCAGCAACAGGGCGGTGTCGCTGCCTTTATCGACGCAGAGCACGCGCTCGATCCTTACTATGCGGCTGCTCTCGGCGTTAACGTCGAGGATTTGCTGATCTCTCAGCCCGATACCGGCGAAATGGGTCTAGAAATTTGCGATCAGCTTGTCCGCTCCTCTGCCGTCGATCTGATCGTGATTGACTCCGTCGCCGCCCTCACCCCCCGCGCCGAAATCGAAGGCGAAATGGGTGACTCGCACATGGGCTTGCAGGCTCGATTGATGAGCCAAGCACTGCGAAAAATTACCGGCAACATCGGTAAATCGAAATGTACGGTGATTTTCCTAAACCAGCTTCGTCTGAAAATTGGCGTCACTTACGGCAACCCCGAAACCACGACTGGCGGTAACGCACTGAAGTTCTACGCCTCTGTCCGGCTAGACATTCGCCGGATTCAGACGCTGAAAAAGGGCAACGACCAGTTTGGCATCCGTGTCAAAGTGAAGGTCGCCAAAAACAAAGTCGCGCCGCCTTTCCGTATCGCCGAATTTGACATTATCTTTGGCGAGGGCATCTCGACGCTGGGCTGCCTACTGGATATTGCCGAAGAGTACGATATCGTCGTACGCAAAGGGGCCTGGTATAGCTTCGAAGGTGCGAACGTCGGTCAGGGCCGCGATAACACTATCATTCGCATGAAAGAAGACCCCGAATTTGCCGCCAAGGTCAAAGCTCAGGTGATGACCAAGCTCAAGCCTGAAGCGATTCCTATCGAGCCCGAAACTGAAAGCGAGGTGATCGAACCCGTCGAGGTTGATGTAGAGATACAAGAAGAGGTTGAGGAAATCGTTGCCGAGGCTGAAGAAAAGGCCAGCAAAAGAGGCCGCAGCAAAAGTAAGGCCAAGTAGCCGTCTGACTAATTCTTCTGTTCAGCTAGCGCTAGGTTTCTGAAAAAAGGCACCGGCCCAGCGGGTTGCTACTGAGCCGTTCGCTGTGCCAAGTCTGCAAAGGCCAAACGAATTTGCTCCAGACGGCGACGGTTTACGCCCAAGTCAGATTCGCCGAGTCGAGCGGCTGAGCGCATCTGGATGACCTTTTCGCCAGCGGGCAAATAAAATTCGCTGTCATCGACAAAGCCCATTAGCCGACTCTCCGACTCAGCCAAGATATAGTCGTCCCGCTGCTCGATAATTTGGGTGCGGGGCACGACGCCTAGAATATCAATTAAGTTTTGGCGAGCAGTCGCCCGGTCTGTGCTGTAGGCAATGGGAGCGATCGCATGTTCTTCATCCGCACCCTGGCTGACCACGCAGTTGGGCGAAGCCGGGCAGCTGGTGAGCGTGCCATTCTTCACGCCCATATCATTCGGGCGACTGCTGGCAAAGACGCCCTTTAATCCTGGTAATACGGCCAACGATTCTGACTGGGCTAGCGCTGTGGCAGGCAGGCTTAGCGCGATCATCATTGTTAAGAAAATCGTTACAAAAATAGACAAAATAGACCTCATGGAATTCAGTCGCTCCTTACCGTGTTGAAACCTTGTAGTGTTGAAAATGATACTGAGGCAATTCCTGAGTGTCTTCGCCATGATCGCTTTTCAGCATAGACCAAATATCAGCGACGACCCATGTGGCCAGTTACTTTGCACCTTTTTTGGGCTATTCCTCTTGCTCTGCCTTGGGCTAGCCTGCCCGATTCTCTAGATACGCTGGGCAGCTTGGCCGCGCAGCTACAGAGCGTGACGACAGCTGCGGTGAGCCATCCAATTCGGGCGATCTCTGCCGTAGTGCTGACGATTACGCTGCTGCAAATTATCGCTGACCTAGTCAAACGCGCTCTGAAAGCTGGCCTAACGTTTGTCTTAAGACTGCCGCTAGCCCTGAGCCAATGGCTATGGCGGCGAGCAACGACGACTCCCCCCACCGACCAGGAGGCGCAAATCAGCCAGCTCATGACCCGCCTGGATGCCCTGCGCCAGGAGCAAGACGAGGTCGTCGCAGAAATTAAGTCGCTGCTTTCTTTGCCCAAGGCTATCTCTACCCATACAGCCCCTTTTGACGCGACCAGTTCGTCGATAGAGGCCGCTAACCCTGTGCCGACTGTCGCTAAAGTCGCCAAATCTCAAGCAGACTTTAACTAACGGCGGCAGCTTGCAGGTCTAGCTCGATAGTCTCTTCAGAAATTGGCTGGATGATCTGAATGTCTTTTCCTTGCTCGGCAAAGTGCGATCGCATTTTGGCAGCTCCCCCCTTCGTCGTCAGCGTGGGAGAAATCAGTCCGTCGTAGGTCACTCTGCCCGCCTCTGCCGTCGGCAGCATCACCCGAGGCTTGAGTAGCTCAGCAATTTGCGGCGCAGCAATGCCTCCCCGGATAACTGGCGCAATCCCCATCAGGGTCTGGTTGGCCATCGGCGTAATCGCCACATCGACAGTGCCAACATCTTTAAGATGCTCAGCGTCGGGGTAGCCGTGGGGTTCGTAGTATAGCCGGGTGCCCTCTGCTAAAAAGGTCAGCACATAGGCGTTTTCCCGTTTCGTAGCGCCGACAACAGCGCCAATGAACGTCTGAATTTTTAGACCGTCCTCGCCGTCTAAACACAGCGTATCGCCGTGCTTGAGTACCGTCACCGAGCGGTAGCCAAGCCCCTCTGCGACTTTCGCCCCGTCAGGAGAGGCCACTACCGGAATAGATTTGTCCAATCGCTGAAGTGTCGGCGGGTGGGCGTGGTCAGCCAAGCCCTGAGAGAGCAAAATCAGATCGATATTTTGTGGAATAGTGGTCGCCTGCTGCCTGCTGCCGCGCACTAGCCAGGGCATATTCCTAAATACCAGGTCGCCCACCAGCCAGGGATCAATCAAAATTCGCTTATTTCCAGCTTCTACTAGCCACGTATTTGCATCAAACCAGGTAAGTTTCATCTCTTTACCGCTGCCTTATCACTCATTCCTTACTGTGACGAATGGGAGGCGATCGCGACAACCCTCTAATGTCATAAATGATACTGGAGAGCCCGCACCCCATTCTGAGAGCAGCTAGAAGCTACAGGAAAAATATAGGCAAATTATCTTCAGTTTTCCTGATGAAATATCAGTATTGCGTACAAACATTCAGAAGTATTTGGGAGCTGAGCCCGCGATCCCCGTATAATTTCAGAGTTGCGAAAATCATCACGTCTCTGGTTTTTCTAAGCGTTGCGCAAGCAAACGCCTTTCTCTATTCATGCAACAAAAGCTAGTAAACAGCGATACGGACTCTACTAAACGCAGAAGAGAGCGGCTTAGAAGGGAGCGTAAACTCAAGAAATCGGCAGACAGAACTATCCTGCCATTTCGAGGTTTTGGGACGGTACTTTTACTGATTGGCATACCGACTGTTGGGCTAGGCAGCCTTTGCTTTTCACTGGTACAAAACAATTTGCGCCTGAACGCAGAAAATAGCGAGCTAGAAGATATCGCGACCGAAGTGAAAGCAGAAATTGATTCGCTTGGGGAAGAAATTGACTCACTGCAAGAGCGAGCTGGCGTCTCAAAAAGTGACGAACAGGCCGAGCAGTTACCCGCTGAATCTGCCGATAGTGCCCCAGAATCTGCTCAAAGCCGTCTTGCCAAAAATTTACCTCCCCGAGGAGGCCCGGCCAAAGCTGCTGCTGCTTTAGATCTGCTAGAGGATGCCCAAGGAAAGATTCCTGAACTCACCCAAGCGCTTGATTTGTTAGTCAAGCCCGCTTTAGAAAAAACCCTGGCGGAAGAAGCTGCTTACCCCGATGGGCCGCCTATAGTCGGCCCGATTGAAGTCTCATCGGAATTTGGTATTCGCCCCAATCCTTTTGGCGGCAGCCGCTATGAAGTTCACGAAGGGATTGACTTTGTCACTGAGCAAGGCGACGTAATTACGGCGACAGGCGATGGGGTAGTCGCTGAAGCGGGCCGCAACGGGGGCTATGGGCTCAGTGTCACTATCGACCATGGCTACGGCTATGAGACGCTATATGCCCACATGTCTGAGGTGAAGGTGGCGGTGGGCGATCGCCTCAAGCGCGGTCAGGTGATTGGCCATGTCGGCAGCACTGGACGCTCCTCTGGCCCCCATTTGCACTACAGCATTTATAAAAACGACGAAGCGATCAATCCGCGTCAGCTCCTGAAGCTGTCTGAACCCCGCGCCGCTAGCAATCCTCAATAGACGCGCGGTAGGTATAGCAAAGCGCGGATGCATTCGTGCTTTGCGGAGCACTTTGCCCGTTGCTACACATAGCTT
>JBBSNR010000002.1:0-26142 GCA_038260635.1 Phormidesmidales cyanobacterium | reverse complement strand
TACACCGAGCTAGAAGAGGCAAAGACCAGATGAGGCACCTGAGCATGGCGGCAGCCCTCTAACATGTTCACAAAGCCCAGCAGATTGCTGTCGGCGTAGGCCAGCGGGTTTTGCAGAGAGTAGCGTACGCCCGCTTGGGCCGCTAAATGGACGACGCAGCTAAACGGCTGAGCGGCAAATAGTCGGGAGGTGGCGGTGCGATCGCCCACATCCATCTGCTCAAAGGTGAAATTGTCAAAAGCCTGAAGCTGAGCCAGACGATCTTTCTTAAGCCCCACATCGTAATAGTCATTCAGATTATCAATGCCGTAGACTTGCTCTCCCGCTTCTAGCAGCCGCAGGGACAAAAAGTAGCCGACAAACCCGGCAGCACCGGTGACGAGTATTGACATGGTATTGAATAGAGTAAAAGGGCAGTCAGTCTGCAATCAGATTTGGGTAGACCGAGCAGGCTGGCGATCAATCTGGCCTCAGGGCTCAGCTAGCCCCCGGTCGATATCATCATAGAAGAGGTATCGCGGTCTGAAAGGGGGTAAATATGTTGATTTTACGAAGTCAGACGAGGCGTAGAAGAAACCATCGCTTGACTCGGGAGCTGCCCTCGCAAACCGCCTGCCACCTGACGTCTGGTCTTAGACCTGATCCATCAAGCCGATCTATCCCTCAGATTACCCGCCTCTGCACAACCGACCGCCACGCCCCCCCTCAATGGCTAAAACCCTGTGAAACCGACTTTTCTAACCGGCTGCACAAGGCTTCGTCATCAGTGATACGATTGCCAAAGCACAAAATGAGAAAACTAAAAAGAGTAAGGACTCCTCAATGCAAGAAATTGATAAGTCGATTTCCATCGACGGTCGGGACATTCAGCTTAAGGTGGGCCTGTTAGCGCCCCAAGCTGGTGGCTCGGTACTTGTAAGTTCTGGCGATACGGCTGTATTGGTGACAGCTACGCGATCTTCTGGCAGAGAAGGCATCGACTTTTTGCCTCTGCTGGTTGACTACGAAGAGCGTCTCTATGCGGCAGGTCGCATTCCCGGTGGCTTTTTACGGCGAGAAGGCCGTCCTCCTGAGCGGGCAACGCTCACCAGCCGTCTAATTGACCGGCCCATGCGCCCCCTGTTTCCCCAGTGGATTCGCGATGACATCCAGATTGTAGCCACTACAGTCTCAATGGATGAAGATGTTCCACCCGATGTACTGGCAGCGACCGGTGCCTCGATTGCCGTCCTGCTAGCTGAAATTCCTTTCTACGGCCCGATGGCGACCGTGCGCGTGGGCTTAGTCGGCGACGATTTTATTATTAACCCGACCTACGCAGAAATTGAAGCCGGAGATTTGGATCTGATCGTCGCGGGCTCTCCTGATGGCGTGATTATGGTTGAAGCTGGGGCTAACCAGCTGCCTGAGCAAGACATCATTGAAGCGATTGACTTTGGCTATGAAGTGGTGCGTGATCTGATTCAGGCGCAGCTAGATTTAGTAGAAGAGCTGGGTCTGAAGCGGCCAACTGAGCCTGATCCTGTGATTGATGAGACGCTGGAGAGCTTTTTGAGCGATCGCGCCACTGCCCCCATTCAAGCCGTGCTCAAGCAGTTTGAGCAGACCAAAGCCGAGCGAGACGATAAGCTCGATACCATCAAGGCCAAGATTGCTGAAGAGATTGAAGCTTTAGAAGAGGGCAACGCCGTCCGGGCGGCTGTCAGCGCCAGCAAAAAGGCGCTGGGCAAATCCTTCAAGAGCCTGACCAAAAAGCTGATGCGCGCCCAAATTTTGGAAGAAGGCGTGCGGGTCGATGGCCGCAAGCTCGACCAAGTGCGCAAGATTACCTGTCAAACGGGCATTTTACCCAGACGGGTGCATGGCACTGGCCTCTTCCGTCGGGGCCTGACTCAGGTATTGTCTGTCACCACGCTGGGCACCCCTGGCGACGCGCAGATGATGGACGATCTGCACCCTAGCGACGATAAGAAATATCTGCATCACTACAACTTTCCGCCATATTCGGTTGGTGAGACTCGGCCTATGCGATCGCCCGGTCGCCGAGAAATTGGCCACGGCGCGCTGGCAGAACGTGCCCTCATCCCCGTACTGCCCTCCCAAGAAGACTTCCCCTACATCATTCGGGTGGTCTCCGAGGTGCTTTCATCCAATGGATCGACCTCTATGGGCTCAGTCTGTGGCTCTACGCTATCGCTGATGGATGCGGGCGTGCCGATCACCCAGCCAGTAAGCGGGGCGGCGATGGGCCTAATTCGCGAAGGCGACGAGGTGCGCATTCTCACCGATATCCAGGGCATTGAAGACTTCTTGGGTGACATGGACTTTAAGGTCGCGGGCACCGACAGCGGCATTACCGCCCTACAGATGGACATGAAGATCACCGGCCTGCCAATGGCTGTGATTGGCGAAGCGATCAATCAGGCGCGTCCGGCGCGTCTGCACATTTTAGAAAAAATGTTGGAGGCCATTGACAAGCCTCGCAGTGAAGTATCGCCCTACGCGCCACGTCTGCTCACCATGCAGATCAACCCTGACCAAATCGGCATGGTCATCGGCCCAGGCGGTAAGCAGATTAAAGCCATCACCGAAAAGACGGGTGCTAAAGTCGATATTCAAGATGACGGCATCGTCACCATTTCGGCCATCGACTCTGACAAAGCTAAGCAAGCCCAAAAGATGATCGAAGGCATCACCCACGTTGCCGAAGCGGGCAATGTTTACATGGGTAAGGTGACTCGTGTGATTCCGATTGGCGCATTTGTCGAATTCATGCCCGGTAAAGAAGGCATGGTGCATATCTCTCAGCTCGCCGACTACCGCGTCAATAAGGTAGAAGACGAGATTAATGTAGACGATGAAGTGCTGGTCAAAGTGCGCGAGATTGACAATCGTGGCCGCGTCAACCTGACTCGTCTGGGCATTCACCCAGATGAGGCCGAAAAGGCAAAAGCTGGCGCTGAGCCGGAGTAGAGAACCCACGAAGGATGAACGATGAACCATCAGGCGATGAAAAAACCTCGAATCTCATCGTTCATCCTCGTTCCTCACTCAGGCTTTCCTTACTCCTGGTTTACCTGTACGATCCAGGATGCTGCGCCTAACTAAGAGAACTCGTGCGAAAAGTTGTAATTGCCGGTAATTGGAAGATGTACAAGACCCAGGCTGAGGCCTCGGCTTTTGTGCAACAGTTAATCCCCCAGCTCGATGGGGTCCCTGATGACAGAGAGCTGGTGCTCTGTGCTCCTTTTACGGCCCTGGGCCTGCTGGCCGATAAGCTCAGGGGCAGCCGGGTCAAAGTGGGTGCCCAAAATATTCACTGGGAGAAGTCGGGCGCATATACTGGCGAAATTTCTGGGCCGATGCTGCAAGAAATCGGTATTCGCTATGTGGTGGTAGGCCACAGCGAAAGGCGGCAGTACTTTGGCGAAACGGATGCCACGGTGAATGCCCGGCTAAAAGCAGCTCAAGTTTCTGGCCTGACGCCGATTTTGTGTGTGGGTGAAACCAAGCAGCAGCGCGATGCGAATGAGACTGAAGCTGTGATTGCCGCTCAGGTAGAAAAAGCGCTGGTCGATGTCAATCAATACAATTTGGTGATTGCCTACGAGCCGATTTGGGCGATCGGGACAGGTGATACCTGCGCATCTGAAGAAGCCAACCGGGTGATCGGGCTGATTCGCGCTCAGCTAGACAATCAGGAGATTTCTATTCAGTATGGCGGTTCGGTTAAGCCCGCTAACGTGGATGAAATTATGGCTCAAAGTGAAATTGACGGGGCACTGGTGGGCGGTGCTAGCCTGGAGGCCGATAGCTTTGCGCAGTTGGCGGGCTATCAGGCTTGTTGAGGCTGCTGGGTTGCTGGATTTTATGTTGGGCGCTGTGGATTGGTAGATAGAAGGTCAGGAGACAAGAGACAGAAGGTAGGAGCAGGAGGCAGGAGCAGGAGGCAGGAGGCAGAAGGCAGGAGTCGGATAAAAGCAGCTAGCTAAGAGAAAGCGTTGCCGGTGGATTTAAATCGTTCTTTACTGTGGACTGTGGGCCTTGGCTGGTTGGGCTTTTTGGTGGCTGGGGTCGTAATAGCCCGCCTGTTTGCGATTTCTCAGGTCACTGTGCTGATTGATCGCAGTGACTGTGACGCTGAGGGGTGGCAGCAGGTGAGCGATCGCTACGCCGCGCTTTACCAGGCTCACCAGAGCAGACGCCTTCAGCTGGCGCAGATAATTATTGTGAGCGATCTGGGCGAAGAGGTTCGTGAGACGGTACCCACGCCAGCCGAATTTCATCGCATGAAAACTTCTGGGCAGCCGAATCCCCAGCGCTTTGACCAGCTCAAAAATAGCTTTGACCATGTCAGAGTACTCACCTGCGAAGCCTGATTCTTCCAGGCAGTTCGAGCGAGATCAGACGGTTTGAGATAGAAACGGCCAGCACGCCTGCTTACGAAGCTGGTTGATCGGCGGGCGGGGCGATCGCTAACGGCAATTCGCTAGCCGATACGCTGTGGGTCACGGTACCAGGGGCAATCGTATTGTACTGAGCGCTGATATAGGTCCGATTGCGCCCCTGCTGTTTAGCGTGGTAGAGCGCGATATCTGCCGCCTTGACCAGCACTTGGGCGCTGCTTCCGTGGTGCGGTACTAGGGTAGAAAGGCCCATGGTGACGGTGACACGGGCCTCTTCGTTGCCAGGAGCATGGGCAATTTTGAGGGCGCGCACGTTGTTGTGGATCTTTTGGGCAATGCGCCAGGCCCCCTGAGTATTGGTATTGGGCAAGATAATGGCAAACTCTTCACCGCCATAGCGAGCGACCAGATCAGCCGGGCGCTGAGGGCCATTTAAAAGGGCTCTGGCAACCCGGATCAGGCAGCGATCGCCCGCCGGATGCCCAAAGGCATCGTTATAGCGCTTAAAGTTGTCAAGGTCGCACAGAATCAGCGATAAGGGCTGCCGTTCTCTAGCCAGGCGGTACCATTCATCGGTCAGCTGCTCATCGAAACAGCGACGATTGGCCAACCGGGTGAGGCCATCTTCTAGGGCCAAATGCTGCAATTCTCGGTTAGCGGTCAGTAATTCCTGATATTGATGGCATTGCACCATGGCTAACTCCAGCTCTAAGGCAATACTCTGAGCTGCTGTAATGGCGCTGTCTAAATGCATTTCTAAGCCCGGAGAAGCAATTACCATGATCCCCCAGTGCTCATCTGAGCAGTTATCTGGAGTCGCCCAGTAGTCGTTTCGCCTGTCTTGGATGGGGATCAGCAGGCAGCGGCCTGGCCAGCGTAGCAACCACTTTTGCCTTTCGGCAGTGAGAGGTGATGACGGCTGGCCGGCAAAGATCCACAGTGGCTTTCTCTGCTGCAATTGCCCCACCATTTGAGGAAAATCGGCATAGGCAGTGGCAAACGTCTGCTGCCAGGCCAGCGACTGATTTTGGCAATATCGAGCTACTGGCTGCCAGCTCTGGGTCTGTGAATGATAGCGTAGCAAGCTCACCTGCTCAGCCTGAAATAGGGCCGCCGTTTCTACCGCTGTGGCTCCCAAAACGGTCGATAGATTGAGCGAGCGGCGCAGCCTTTGCTCTACTTTGCGCAGGCGTCGTTGCAGGCGAAGCTGCTGCTGCAACCGCTGAATCTCTAGGGCCGAATTGCTCAGGACGCTATCAGGCTGATTAAACCCGTTTGAGAGGGTTTCAACCGCAGAATTGTTGGCCTTATGGCTGTCAGGCAGACCCTCAATGGTCAGATCATTTCTAGGCAGATTGCAGTCGGTCGATTTTTTCACGATTTATGCCGAAGCCCGCTGTTAAGCTTGTAGACCAGATGACTTGATGGCCTGTCGCTGGTCAAAATTTATCGATTGGTTGTGAGGGGCTTCAACATAAGTGAATCTTCAGGATTTTAGCTATATTAACCCGCTGCGCATTTACCTAGCTCCCGTATATGTCGCAATACTTTCTCAAAGACTACTGTATCAAGCCAGAAAAAATAGGGAGGAGCAAATCTAGACTCGCTCCATCGGAGAAGAGGGGGATTGCTACAGAGTTAGAAAGTGCTCTAGAGCTGTCACCATTTTAGGGGGCCAGCGTCTGACATTTTTCACCCAGCTGAGATTTTTATACCGGCTGTCCAGGCCGACGACGGCGACCCAGTTGCTCTCGGCTTCGCCTTGCTGTCCTTGTTCCCATAAGACGGCAGTCAGGGCAGCGCGCATGTCGGCAAAGTTTGGGTATTTGCGGACTAAGCTTTTCATCAGCTGAATGGCGGATTGGGTCTCGTCGGTCTGGTAGAGCGCCAGGGCATAGTTGCCATAGGCTAAAGAGAAGCTGGGCTGAAGTGTGATGGCTGCCTGGTAGTCGGCGATCGCCAGCTCCCATTCACCCTTACCAGCTTCTGCATTGCCCCGGTTGTTGTAAGCTGCCGGATCATCTGGGTCGAGGCGCAGCAGCCGGTTGTAGTCGGCGATCGCCTTATCCCACTGGCCCATGGCTTCCCACAGCGCCCCTCGGTTGAGATAGGGGTCAAGTTGGTCGGGCGCGAGGGTAATGGCCTGCGTATAGTCGGCCATTGCCCCATCCAGGTCATTTTTGCGGACGCGCACGTTGCCCCGATTGCTCCACACTGCCGCTTCCTCGGGGAGCTGCTCAATTAGCGCCGACCACTGGCTTTCAGCTTTTTCAAATTGGCCGGTTCGAGTCGCTTCAAACGCCGCTTTGCGAAGATTGCCAATGGTCTCTATGTCCTGACTGCTCAGCGTTGAATAGTCGGGAGTGGGCACGCTAGCGAAACTGGGATTCAGCGTGCCGACTAGGGGATAGCCCAAGCCAAGCCAAGTCCCCAACAAGAGCGCGATCGCCCACCTCACTATGCCGCGCATTTTCTCTGCCTCTATAGTCCTCTTCAAGTCAGCATGACGCTTTCATCGGTCAAAGGCAAACCTGTCAGGAGAGATCCTCACTCAGCAGGGTCTGGGCTCTCTGGCGAATCTGGCGGAGTGATCAAGTTAAACAGCGGCGCATCGGGCATGAAAAACCGATTGTGAGGCACCGCATAGCCCAGGTGACGGCAGGCGGCGGGCGTAACGACGCGGCCTCTAGGCGTGCGCTGTAAGTAGCCAATTTGCAGCAGATAGGGCTCGTAGACTTCTTCAATGGTCTGCGAGTCTTCGCCGGTAGAAGCAGCCATCGTATCTAGACCGACCGGACCGCCGTTAAAGTTTTCAATCATCAGGGTTAGCAACCGGCGGTCTGTCCAGTCAAGTCCGCAGGGGTCTACGTTGAATAGCTCTAGGGCTTCGCTGGCGATCGCCTGATCAATCGCCCCAAGTTCCTTCACCTGAACGTAGTCGCGCACCCGTTTCAGCAGCCGGTTGGCAATTCGAGGCGTCCCTCTAGCGCGGCGAGCAATTTCTTCAGCTCCGGTAAAGACAACTTCTGTTTTGAGCACGTCGGCAGTGCGCAGGACAATCTGCGTTAGCTCGTCTATTTCATAAAAGCGTAGGCGCTGGACTAGCCCGAAGCGATCGCGCAAAGGCGAAGCCAGTGCCCCCACCCGAGTGGTCGCCCCCACCAGCGTAAATGGCTGTAAGGGAATACTGCGAGTGCGAGCGCTCTGCCCTTTGCCAATGGTGATATCTAGCCGCGAATCTTCCATCGCTGGGTACAAAATTTCTTCGGTCACCCGCGAGAGCCGATGAATCTCGTCAATAAACAATACGTCGCCCGCTTTCAGGTTCACCAGCAGTCCGGCAATGTCGCGAGGCCGCTCTAGGGCAGGAGCAGTCGTGATTTTGCAGTCTACCTCCATCTCCTGAGCCAAAATCAGCGCCATCGTAGTTTTCCCCAGCCCTGGCGGGCCGTAGAGCAGCAGGTGATCCAGCGGCTCCTGACGAGACTTAGCTGCCTGAATGGCGATACTGAGGACTTCCTTTAAAGCTTTTTGGCCGATGTAGTCGTTAATGGCGACTGGCCTGAGCCCTTCTTCGTTGCGCGATAGCTCGGGGGGCTTCGCCTCGCCCTTCAGCAAATCTGTTTTAACAGGCTTACGTTCGGTATCCGGTGGCTGCGGAGTAGCGGTCTGTTTCGGTCGAGAGTCTTGAGAGGCGCTGCGCCGTGATCGAGCCGCTTTTGGAGCGCCATCGTCAGAGGCAGAGGGTTTGGAGGAGATGATTGCCATAAGGCCGCGCCGCGAAGCTATTAGACAAATGTACTATAGCAGCCCCTTATGTGCGAGCCATGCGAGCCATCAAGCTTCAGGCGGGACTACCCCGGCGGAGCGAAATACATCTTGCACAGTGGGGTAGCTATCAGCTAACCCAAACTTAGAAGGGGTCACCGGGTTTTCGTAGGTAAAGTGGCGGTAGTCCATGCAGAACCGATCCCATTCGGCCATACGAATGTTGAAGATTTTGATCACTGCGTTGGCTAAACCCGCTGAGAGCGGAACGCGAAAATACATGCGTTTGCCTAGATAGGAGGTGATTTCTTCAACCACTTCGTCAGCGGTTTTGGCAGGGTTGCCAATCACAATTTCTCGGGCGTCATTGGGGCCAGGTGGATTATCTACCAGGTGGCGGACTACTTTGGCGATGTCTTGAGCGTGGATGAAGTGCAGGCTGCCATCGGCGGAAAGAAAGCGAATGATGCCGATGTATTTAGCAACTTCGCTCAGGCCGCCAGAGATGTGAGAGTAGGGTTTGGTGTCGCTGCCGCCAAAAACCAGGGTGGGGAATACGGTGGTGACTTTGGGGGCGATCGCCAACCCTTTCATCTTTTCGTGGCAAATGTATTTGGTACGCACATAGTCAGTGCCAATCTCCCCAGCTTCTTTGAGCGGCGTATTGTCTCTATCTAAAATGCTGGCAGTTGAGAAATAAATTACCTGCTGGCAGTGCTCAGGGTCGAGCAGAGACATCGTCTCCAGCGTTTTCTCCACATTGATTTCATAGCTCTCCTGCGGATCGCCCCAGGAAGTCGCCACTAAGATAGCTGCATCCATCGTTTTGAGCAGGTCGGCAAACTGGGCCACTTCACGCAGGTCGGCTGTGAGTACATGCACCCCTGCCCTTTGGTCAGTCGGCACTTGTAGCTTGGCCGGATTGCGCATCATCAAAAACAGCTCGTGGTCGGTGTTTTCGATCAGAGTTTCGACCAGATAGTGACCAATGCAGCCGCTGGCACCCGTGATGAAGATACGCATATTGATTTCTTAACAGAAGCTAAATCATTTTGACATGGAAAAGCCCAGAGCATAGGTAACCCTGGGCCAACTGTGTAACTGACATGATTTCTATGAAGCGGTTTTAGGACTATTCTGCTTAACCCGTCCCTGTAGTTCGTCATCCGCCATCGGCCTGCTTCCCTCACAGAGCCATGTGCCTGCAAAGATTTAACCGAGAGAGAGAGTTTGAAACCACGTTAAAAGCGGTAAAAAGGAGTGCTTATTGAAACACTGATGAAAGAGTACAAGCTTACGAAGGCTATCGTATATCGTTAATTAGATGGCGTATAGCCCGTTAGCTGATTCTTACCTGTGAAGCCTGTAAGAGTCGAGATCTAGAGATATATTTTCTACGCTTAGAAGTAGAGTAGGTAATGCACTCTGCTTCAGCAAGATATGACAAGGAATGAATGTACTATCCAATGTCTAAAGTGTCTGTTAGTTGGTACTTTTTCTAATTGTACTCTCCAGGAGTAGGTTTTTTAATAACAGTAACCCCACCGACTTTCTTGCCTGACATTCTCAATAATTCATCACCTGAAAATTCAAAACCAAGCTTTAGTGCTATTCGCGCAACATCGTCTGCGGTTGACGTTGCGAGCACCTCATTTTTAAGTGCAGGTTCAGACTGCATTTTCTTTAAAAATGCTTCGAGTTGATCTAAAGCCATGTTTTAAGCCCTTATTCTCGTTAGCTGGTCATACGTCAAACAGAGAAACCGTTACAAGCTTCAAGCGAATCCTACCATTGTATCAAGATAGTGGAACTCCCAGCAGACTAGGTATATTGTGCAAAAAAAGCATGGCAATAGCAGTTGAGATATAGCCGTCCTTGATAAGCTTCTGCCGTGAGGACAAGGATACTGACCTGCCTAATTCAGAGCAGTAATGCAGCTAGACAGCCGCCCCAAGCAGCTCATTCACCCGCTTGCCCACCTCAAAGATAAGCGCCGTTTTCTTCGGGCGTACCGGGCAGAATACCGTGGCCAAAGTTGAGGATATGGCCTTTGCTGCCGGCTTTGCGAACGGTGTCGATAATGCGATCGCTAATCACTTCCTTTGGTGCTGGTGGGGGCGATCGCAATTCTCCCCGTACAAAACGCCACGCCGCTGCCGATTACCTTCTTGGCGATACGACCGTTGCTTTATCTGTGGGCATCTGTGTGATCGGCACAGCGCTGCTACTGAGCATTTTTGGGATTGGGAGGAAGGGGAGGAGCGATCGCCTATCGCTAGGGAGCAACGTTCTGCCACAAGTCAGCGGCAATGAACCTCGATAGGTGCCCTACATTCGTAGTCGCAATCACTGTATCTGCAACGCTCAGTGTCATAGCCTGCGCTATCAGAATCATATCGCCATCGATAGTTTTGTCTCCGGCTGTTGGCTGACCTTGCTGCCTGGCCTGGGCCCACAGCTCAGCCGCTTGGCGCATAGCAGTCGTTGTAATTGGGAGATACTCAATCAGTTGGGATAGGCCATCCAATCGGGCTAGTCCTTTCTTTTTGTTTGCTCGTAATAACTCACGACGCACTTCGTAATCTGCAATCTCTGGAATGATTATCCGATTACCCGCTTTGATATGTGATTGAAGCCACTGGTTACAAGCAACCCCTTGGGTAGAAAGCTTTGGGTTGGATATCAGTCCAACTGGACTGGTATCCAGCACAATCACCCTGCTTACCACGTAATACCTTTCATCTCAAGCGGGAATAGCTTGCGATCAGAAAGTCGATCCTCATCTAGCGCTTGGATTAAGGACTGGCCCGTCTCTTGCTGGTCGTCAATGTCGTCTTCGTCAATCCAGGACTGGAGCATATTAACTGCTTTAGCCTGCTTTTTCTCTATTGCAATAGAGTTCGTTAAGAGTTGTAGTGCCAACATCTCAACTGAAAGCCCATGTTGATCAGCTTCCTGTACGAGGTACTGCTCCAACTCTGGCGACAGGTTCAGGGTTAATGTCATAAGTCATTTGCGTATATACCCTACATTCTAGCCCGGTTGACCGGGAACTTGGCCAATGCTGACGACCAGCAGGTTCAGGCTTCTGTCTCACGGATGTCTAGGCTACCTGACGAGTGAAGCTGTCAATTACTGCCCGCTTTGCGGATGGTGTCGGTAGTGCGATCGCGAATCACTTCCTTCGGTGCTGGTGGGGGCGATCAACATTCTCTCCATACAAAATGTCACGCCGTTGCCGATTACCTTTTTGGGAGCTACGACCGATGACCTATCTGTGGGCATCGGCATGATCGGCACAGCGCTAATGCTGAGCATTTTTGGGTTTGGAAGGGGAGGAGCGATCTCTTTCATAAGTAAGGCACTGGACTGGATATAGCTTTCTGAAAAGATACGCTGCGGTAATCGTCTGTGCATAGATGACTCAGTTTTAGTCATCTCCAGCATTTCATAAGAGTACAAATATCTAATCGTCTAATACGACTATCTCCTGTGCCCTTCCTGAATCTCTTCTGCGCAGAAGGAAGCAATACGGAGAGCTTTCCAGAAGATTGAAACAGCGTTATTTATAGAAAGATCCTCAAGAGAGTAGCGAACATTCATATCTATTTTGCTTACAGCGCTAATACTACTATCAATATCATCACAGTTGTCCCTACCAACTCTAGCTTTTGCCCATAGCTTGTCCATCTTATGACCATACTTATGTTTTATCTCATCTTTTTCGATACCTTCAACAGTAAATAGTAGAGACTTAAGCATTTTCTCTGCAAACTGTTGGGAGTGAAAGATCGAGTTATTGCAGTCATACGGAGAAGTTAGACTTCTTATAGCTATTCCTCTATCTCGCTCTGCACTGACAATGAATGGATCGCGGCTCGCTCTAGAAGATGGATTTGAACCTTCGAGATACGTGTACATATTGTCTATTTTCAACGAGAGGCTATAGCCCTCCTGAAACGCTTCTATGCACCTAGCGACCTCTTCTTCATTGAGAAGATGACCTGTTAGTGGAGTAAAATCGTCAATTAGTTTAGTTATGTCAACATGGACTGGCTGGGTTCCATACTTGAGCGGAATGCGGAAAAGATAGACATCATCTAGCAGAATGATAGGCATCATTCTAAAGCGTATGTACATTTGAGATCTTTTGCCGTAGTGGTCTATGTACCAAGATTGAATCTTGTCGTAGAGATCTTGACCTGAGTATTCTATTTCTGGAAACCGCTTCCGTTCCCAATCAGATTGAAAAAGGAATGAACTATCTGGAGAAAGCACATCGAACATCTTGTGCGCTCTTTGAGCAACATTAAAACCTTGTTTGCGAAGGTCTCTATCAGTGACAATAATTCGAGATTCAAACTCTTCTTTATTCATGCTGCTGTTATTGTAGGTGAGAAAATATAGGTAAAAGCTGTACTTACTGTACAGATCTGATAGAAAATTCTTCTATAAAGTTTCCTACAAGAATTCTGACTAAAGCTTCCACCAAAGGCATACATCCTAGCGAAAATCATGGCTCTTCAGGAATTGCCGTGTAGTTCCCCACATGTAGTGGTGTGCTGAGTTTGAAGCAATATGAGAGGATAGGCATTAATGCGTTGTAGCAAGTGCCATAGATAACTCGATTGAGCTCCCCCTCGATTTACCAGATGTACAGGTAAGTAGTCGTGCGCTTTAAGTCCTCAATCATATCCTCAGGCATACGAATAGTCACTGTAGTCATTGGGTGATCGCAATGACGCTCGTG
Source organism: Phormidesmidales cyanobacterium (assembly GCA_038260635.1). Classification (GTDB taxonomy): domain Bacteria; phylum Cyanobacteriota; class Cyanobacteriia; order Phormidesmidales; family Phormidesmidaceae; genus Phormidesmis. Next base: position 13,218 of record JBBSNR010000002.1, on the reverse strand, counting down.
CCCGCAGTCTTAGTTAGTTTTTTGTCAACTCCAAGTAAAGGCGATTATTTGATCTTGGGCCAGTGCGCTCACATTTCACTATCAGAAAGATGGTCGTTTAGTTAAGAGGCGATCGCCATCTGTTGTTCGATCTTCGCCATCCAAGGCTCGCGGCCATAGATACCCGCTTTGAGGTCGGAGATACGAAAGTCTTGGCCTAGCTCATCCCAATAGATATGATCCCCGCCTAGCGTTACAGCTTCGAGCTGCGCCTCGGTCGCTTCGACCGGCACCCAAGCATTGCCGTCGTATCTGACCATCTCCAGCAGACGCACCGGCCAGATACCGGCAGAGCCATCGGCAAAATCGACCACTGACGCCTTACGTTCGCGGTCGTAGTAAGCATTGATTCTTTATTGCGCAGCATAATATTTTTCGGCTCCTTTCACGACTTCGTTAAGCGCCGCTTGAATCACGTCGTCACCGACACCGCGACGTTTCAAACTGTCAATCAAGGACGAGAGGGTATTGTTCTCCAGGCGTTCCATGTCGGTACGCAGCCCCTGGCCGATGTATGTTCGTGCGAGCGGCTGATAGCCAGAAAACCCCAGAATAGGGGCTATACGCTTTAAGTCCTCAATCACATCCTCAGGCATACGAATCGTCACTGTGGTCATCGGGCGATCGCGTTTGAGTCGCTTTTTCAGAGCATCAGGCTTCATAGTATTCGCGTTCCTTTCGGGTGGCTCTGCGGGCAGAAACAATACGGATATAGTCGTCTTCACGCTCGACGAAAACAACAAACAAGAGATTCCAGCGCTTGTCTAAGGCGATAACTGCATCCCTGGCTTCATCGTTGCGGCTAGCATCGACAACCACCAGCAGCGGGTCAAAAAACGCATCAGCAGCTTGAGGGAAAGTTATCCCATCGTGTTTGAGCGGATTCGAACGTGCCTTCTCCTCATTCCATATGAAGGTGATACCGTTGAGCTGGAAACACACGTCCATAAGATTGCAGTATAAGCAAACGTATTTATTTTGTAAATACGTTTATGGTGCGCATCTGTAAAGTTTTTATCCTGAAAAGTTTCTGCCGTGAGGAAAAGGGCTCTGACATACCTGACCGGAAAAACGATGTAGCAGCTTAGACAGCAGCTCCCAACAGCTCATTTACCTGCTTGCCCGCTTCAAAGAAGTAGGCGCCATTTTCTTCGGGCGTACCAGGTAAAATGCCGTGGCCCAGGTTGAGAATATGGCCTTTGCTGCCAGCCTTGCGAACGGTGTCGATAATGCGATCGCGAATCACTTCCTTACTGCCAAACAGCACACCCGGATCGACATTGCCCTGCACCATCATGTTCGGCCCTAAGCGGCGACGCGCATCCGCCATATCGACCGACCAGTCCACACTGATAATATCTACGCCCGAGTCACCCATTAGCTCCAGCACGCCTGCACTGCCACTCACCAACAAAATCAAAGGCGTTTCCGGATGCGTCTGCCTAACCTGACGGACAATCTGCTGCTGATAAGGCAGTGCAAAGGCCTTGTAATCTTGCGGGCTGAGCTGACCGGCCCAAGAGTCAAATAGCTGAACTATCTGAGCGCCGCAGTCAATTTGGTGACGCACGTAAATAGCGATATTGTCAGCAATTTTGCTCAGCAGCTGGTGCAGCATCTGCGGCTGCGTAAACGCCATCCGCTTAATTACCGAATAGGTCTTAGATCCTTTGCCCTCAACGATATAAGCCGCCAGCGTCCAGGGGGCACCGACAAAGCCCAATACGGTAGATTGGTTGCCGACTTCCTCCCGCAGTGCGCCTAAGATCTTACGAATGTAAGGCATTGACTCATCGGGATTGAGCGTTGTCAGCGCGTCGATCTGCTCTTGGCTGCGAATGGGCGAATCGATAATCGGGCCTTTGCCTTCGGCGACATCCATCGCGACGCCCATACCAGGCAGCGGCGTGACAATGTCGGAGAAAAGAATCACGCCGTCAGGCTGAAAGGCTTTCCAGGGTTGCAGAGAAACTTCGATGGCGACTTCGGGGATTTCGGAGCGATCGCGAAACGAAGGATACTTCTCTCTGAGATCTCGGTAGGCTTTCATGTACCTGCCGGCCTGCCGCATCATCCAGACCGGTGGGCGCTCGACAGATTGGCCCTGAGCTGCCCGTAACAAAAGCGGGGTTTGGTTAGATCCGGTCATGAGAGAAAGCTCTTAATTTCTGTGTTATTTTCCTTGATTAGCTTACCATTCGCTGAGTTGCGCAGTACTCGAAGGCAGCGCTTAGGCGGGGATAGGTGGATTTTTGGGTCAGTTTTGCTGACGCCACCAGGTGCCGGATTATGCGTAAAATTAAAGAAAGTAAAGAACTGTAGACTGATTTGCAGCGGCCCAACAGAAGCGATATGGAAATTGTGAACTTTTTTGAAAAACTAGCGGGGCGATGGTTTTCTCAGCGCACCACCCACGCCCTCTCAACGCAGCAGTCCAAAGCGGGTAAGTCAGATCTGGAAGTAGATTTTTTGACGCCAGAGGCCGTCGAGGTGCAGCAACTTTGTCAGGAGCACGCCGATAAAGCGACCCAGATAGCCCCTCCCCTCTGCGGACTGCGCATTCATCAGAGCAGCACCATCGAAGGCGACAGCCAGCCCAAGACCCTGACCACCCTACTCGTGCCCCTAACGCCTCCTAGCGCTGAAGATGGGCCTCAGAGCGGCACCCACAGCGGCACTATCCTACGCAGCGGCACCCAAAACACGAGTATCTATACGCTAGAAGATGACGTGCTCACTATCACCAGCGACACCGCCGATGCCCGCTCCGAAGAGCGGCTATGGTTTATCAGCGACAATCTGCGGATGCGCACAGGCATGGTCGAACTGACGAATGGTACGCGCATCGCCTCATTTTGCTCAGAGATTCGCTTAGGGGTAAAGCCGCCCCAGCAGAGCTAGCTAGTTGAAACCGGGCTTTGTAAGGCAGCCATCAAAATTCTGGAGGCCGCTGTGAAAGCTATACCAGCGCTTTTTGCTTGGCTAAGCGCAGCGTCTGCGCCGAGAACGGTAAGGCAGGCTTAAAAGGCTGAATGCCTCTAGTCGCCCCGCAGAGCGCACCGCTAAACTGCGGTTCATCCGGCTCTGGCTCTGAGAACTGGATTGGGGCTGGGGCTGGAGGAGCCGATGGGACTGGTGAGTCGGTCGCTGGCGGTACCGCAGAAAGATCAAAAGACACCGCCGCAGCAGATGACTGATTTTTGGTGAGGCTGGGCTGATGGCTGGGCTGATGGGTGAGGGTCGCTGGGTCTATCGGCACTAGCTTCACCCCACCAAACTCCCGACAGATAGCGGCTTCAAAGTCGTGAGTGACGTGGCGAATGGGCTGGCCCCGACGATACCATAGCTCTAAAATCTGCCGAACCGATACTGACTTGTATCGCCCCTGATAAAGCGCCTCGACTACCGCGTCGCGAATCCAGTGGGGGCGATAGAACTCTAGCCACAGCGATACCCATTGGCGAGCATCGTGGTGACCCAATTCAAAACAGTAGCCTTCGAGTAGGGCAGCGGCCTGCTGCGCCTCGACTGACGTAGAAAATGTCGCTGGAGTCATAAATCGCTACCCACTTATCAACATGCCCGGCCAATATGTCCGGCCAATGTGCCCGACTGCCTGACCTTCGCCAGACCTCGAAGCGCTTGCTCGAAAATGGGATTTAAAGTACGTCAATACTAATCCATAGCACCCGGCAATTACTTTTTCTGTCGGTAAGAATACTGAACCGCACGATTTGCAACTATTTGTTACGACGCTCTGCTAAATTCTTGGCGCAGCTTGGTTGAGATGGGCTCTTCTCTTAAGGCTCCTCAATGACGCCGCTCTCGACTCGACGAATGCGCGGGCTATCAAAGGGGTCAGTGTCGCCCACAAAGCTAAAGTTGCTCAGGCGAAAGCCAATAGCGCCTGTGTTTTGAGTGGCATCGTAGCGCAGCAATATGCCGTAGGTGCGGCGGCTGTATTCCAGCGTGTAGATAGTGGTAATAGTGTCGCTTCTATTTAGGCTCAAGGCGGTTTGAAAACCGGCTAAGAAAGGCCCATAGACCTGCTGAGTTAGCCCCAGAGAAAGGACATTGCGGTCAATTTCGCGGTCGAATAAAAACGGTGAGTTGGCTCCACCGACAAACGACTGCGCGTAGCTCACGTTAAAGCGGGTATAGTCGCCAAAGTTGCGGGCAAAGTGGCCTAGCTGACCGTCTATACCAACTTCGGCGACCAGGTTGTCTTGAAAATCACCGCTGCTGTAGTAGGTGCCGGTAGCCCTTAGCCCAGTGTTCAAATTGAGGTAGGGAACGACGGGCTGAGGCGTGAACCGCAGTCCTTCGGTTTGGGTGGCGGGCCTGGGTTCACCGCGCCACAGGTTAAAGCCCTGGCGGAGGGCAGCGCTGGCCTGATAGCGACCTAGCGTAATTCGGCCTGTGTCAGAGCTGCGAGCTAATAGCAGGTCGGCGCGATCGCTCCCCGCATTGATCAGCTGAGCGCTGGCCTGGTAAGTCAGCCGGGGGCCGTTGTTGCCGCTGCCCAGCTGAATGTCAGGTGAGAGCAGCACTGCGCCCAAGCTAAACCGCACATCTTGAAAGCCCAAAGACCCATTAAACAGTCGTTCCCGATAGCTGTATTGCAAAGCCAGACGGTGGTCGCCAAGCTGCTGCTCAGCGCGGATATTGGTTCGGAGCTTTTCGGTGATATTTGAAAGGTCGAGGCTGGTGAGATCGGCGCTGCCTTCAAGCGTTGTGCGAGGCGAGAGCCGGGCACTGAGATCGGCGCTTACCCCAAAGTTATCGGGGTCTATGGGCGAACTGCTTTCGCCGCTGAAAGCTTGAGCAGCAAAGAACTGCGGCGTCACCGACAATCGGACGCGGTCGTTTCTCACCAGCGGAATTTTACGCCCCAGAAAGAAGCCACCGCGCTCGCTGCCATCGATACCGACCGCTGCTGGCACCGGGCTGAGGTCGTCGGGGTTGACGGTGCCCCGGTTCAGCAGCAGGCGCGATCGCAGTAAAGGCAGAGACAACCCCTGATCAAAAACCAGCCTTGGGCGTTTGAGCAACAGCTCGTCTTGAGTTGCCGAGAGATTGCGCAGCAGTAAGCTATCGGCCCGCAGTTCCAGTTCGGGAGGCGAAAACGGATCGTTTGTAATCCTGACGCCCTGTGCCCGGTAGCCTTCTACATCAAAAGCCAGCTGATCGGTTTCAAAGCGCAGCTGCCGGAGATTTCCTGGATTCGAGCCAGTCGGGACAGCGCCAGGAGAGGTGCTGATGCGAACGCTGCCATCGCTATCGACCCGGAGGTCAGAATTGCGGTTGATCGGGTCGTAGGCCCTGCGACTAGAGAGCGATCGCCCTTCTAAAGGAGAGGCCAAATCCGTGTCTACATCTGGCAGGTACAGCGTCCCTACCGCATCGTCAACCGTGCCTGACTGCTGGATGAAGCTGTACTCGGCCCGGCTGCCTCTAATAATTTGCGAGCCCCGAGTCAGCAGCACATTGCCTTCAGCCAGGGCGTAGCGATTGACCAAATTCACCCAGATCTGATCGGATTCAATAATGGCGTCGTTGAGCGTCAGAACGACATTGCCTCGCGCCGTGATAGTTTGCGCGATCGGGTCATATTCCTGATAGTCAGCTGTGAGCTGTAGCCGAGCGGCCAATTCTTCTGGGGTCAGCTCATCTTCTGCTTCTATCTCTATCCTGACGGGCCCTTCAGCCGGTTCGGCGGGCGGTTCGGCGGGTGATTGTGAGGGGGGCTCTTCAGGCGAGTCCTCAGACTCAGCGGGAGACTCCTCCGCTGCTGGCAACATGGGTAAGCCCGATTCAGCCTGACCGAGTAGCTGAGTAGCGGCTTCGGGTTCGAGCAGCGGGTGGGGAAAAGAGGCTACTGGTGCGGCTTCAACCACTTCAACTGCGGGCGGCTCGGGAGGCAAGTCAAAGTAGACCACAGGCTGCTACTAACCTCCCACTAAACCAATCGATACACAATTCAATCAACATGCAAATCAATACACAAAAAGACAGCCCGGCAAAGCGGGCTGGCTAATAAACCTGGCATATTGCTAAAACACTGGAGTGCTGAAGCACTGGAGTGGGTAGTGCAACCTGAGAATCTGAGTGAATTCGCTGAGTGAATCCCCAGCGAGCCCTCTGAGCGGGTCTTAGTCGAAATCTCTGCCGCTGGGGTTGCGAGCAGGGTCTCCACTTAAGAAGCCAAAGATGAAGAGACCGACGAAGAAAGCAACGGTGAGATAAACAACAATTTTAAGCGTTACCATTTTTGTGTCCAAACGCGATTGAGAAGTTCTGACATCATATCGCACTCTTTGCCGCCAGCCGCCAAAGTTGAGACATTCAACAACATAGCGTGGCTGGCGCTACAGCGTTGGCCAATTTTAACTGACTGGCGAAAATACCATTTTTGGCACCAAAACCGGGCTGAGGCGACCCGATTCGGGTATTGACTGGACGGGTTGCTGCGCAGCGGTTGAACTCAGGCTAGCCAGGGGCGGCACTAAGCGAATTTCGCCTATTCCCAAAAAATCTGCCGTTGCCGCATCCATCACCCGCATCGGCGAACCTGGCGATTTTGGCAGCTGATCAGGATCGACACCGCTGTCGATCACCTGATCTAGGGCTAGCTTTTGGCCCATGCGCCAGCGGCGAGCGAGCGGGGCGGGCAGGGCGATCGCTGCCAAATGCCCAATGGACCTCTCCGCCGATAGGGGCGTAAAAGTGCTGCGGGCGATCGCCTCCTCTAGCTCAGCTAGGGTAATACTCTCCGCCAGCTCAAAGCCACTGCTGGAAGTGCGCACCAGCGCAGCTAAAGTGGCCCCAGTGCCCATGGCTTCGCCTAAATCACGGGCCAGCGAGCGGATATAGGTGCCCGGTCCACAGTTCACCGCTACGGTTAGCTCTGGCCGATCACCGGCGCGCCAGCCCTGACTGACCAGCTGATGAATGGTTACCTGCCGGGCGGGAACATCTGCTGCTCTACCCTGTCGGGCCAGATCATACAGCCGCTTGCCATTGACCTGAATCGCGCTGTACAGCGGCGGCATCTGAGACTGGGAGCCAATAAACTGCGGCAGGGCAGCGGCCACTGCTGAGGGCTGTAAGTGAGCCGCCGACTGTTGAGTGAGCACATCGCCTTCTAAATCGTCGGTGGTCGTTGTGATGCCGAAGCGGACTACGGCCTGATAGGTCTTACTCGCGGGCAGATATTGCAGCAGCCGAGTAGCTCTGCCGATAGCGACTGGCAGCACGCCAGTGGCCAGCGGATCGAGGGTGCCACCATGTCCGACTTTTTGGGTGTCTAGCAGCCGACGAATGCGGGCCACACAGTCGTGAGAGGTCCAGCTAAGGGGCTTATTTAAGTTGATAAATCCGCTGCATGGGCTGCTTGTCATGGGCTGCTTGTGATAGGTGCATCTGCCGTTGGCCGATCTGTCTGTGGGTCGGTAGGTAAATTGAGCCGAGCGGTTTCATCTGCAACAGCGGCATCAATTGCCTGCTGTAGTGCCTGGTCTAGCTGAGAATCTAGCTGCGGATCCAGTTCAGCAGATGTCCGCAGCTGAGCTTCTAGCTGGTCAGAGGTGAGGCTGGTAATCAGGCTAAGCGGCATCTCCGGGCGGCTGAAGCGAGTAGTAAAGGCGCTGCTGAGCACCGGTCGGTAGCGGCTGTCGCCCCTGAGGTAGATGCTCATAAAGGCCAGGCTCATGACCTGGCTGTAGCGCTGAGCGATCGCTGGAGCCGGACCGATAATTTCAGAGGGCAGATCAAAGGTTTCACCACCGGTAATGCCAATCGTCGAAAAGTGAGTCGCGCCTGTCATCACCATCAGATAGCGATCAGTTTTATTTAACCAGGTAAACGGGCGAACTTGCTCAGGCAGGGCCGGAGCCACCGTGTCGGCACTGCCCGCAATCATCAGCACTGGGACATCGACTTGAGCCATGCTCTCTCGGCCAAAAATTGCGCTGGTGATCGGGTTGATGGCCACTACCGCCTTAATGCGCGGATCTTTAAAGTTCAAGTTGGCCTGCTCGGGCGATGCAATTTCAAGGGCCTGACACTGTAACAGCAGCGAAATATCTATGCTGAATTCTGGCGGGCAGTTGCCTCTCAACGAAGCCAGGTTAAGCGGTGCGCCTGCCACTGCCAGGGCAGTATAGCCTCCAAAGGACTGGCCAATCACACCCACGTTATTGAAATCAATTGTGTCCAGATTTTTATCAAAAGGAGCCTGGGCAGCCAAGCCGTCTAGCACTTGAGAAATCAGCAGTGGCCGGTTGATAAATTCTTCATCGGGGACGACCAGATTAGTGCGCCCAGAGATCAGCGCGTCTAGCTGGTCGGCGCTGCTGCCCGGATGCTCTACATTGATCACCGCAAATCCATGGGCCGCCAAAAACTGAGCCAGGTAAGCATAGGTGGAGCGATCGCTCCCTAGTCCATGAGAAATTACCACTGTCGGACTGAGCGCTGCCGTCTGCTTGCGGGCATCAGGCGGCAGCTGGGATTTGCCAAAGAAAGTGGATGGCGACTCGGGTAAATAAATGTCTACCGGTTCGGCGCTCGCCTTGACCCGCAGGGAAATTCGCCTGACCTGGAAGGGGCCAGGTTGGGTGACCAGCTGATTGAGATCAGCAGCAGATGTTCCCGGTGGAAGGGGATCTGTCGCCGCTTGCAGAGAAATTTGCTCGACTAAGCTCAGCGCTTGGTTTGACTGGCTGACGGCGGCACTGGCTTGAGCAGCGATCGCCAGTCCCCTGCGCAGATCGATCCGCAGTACCGGCGTCGGAAAGCGCCGGATGACATTGATAAGTGTCAGCCCTTCGGCCTGGTCAGCCGCCGCAATAATTGCCGCGCCGCGCAGTCCCTTGCCCCCTGGCAACCTGGATCCCGTGCGGAAAACCTCTCCAGCCTGCTCTAACAGATATTCTCCCTGGGGCGTATAGGCGAACTGAGCCACCGTCGTCACATCTAGATCGGCTCTTCGGGAGAGCAGGCCGCGAACCTGCTCTAGCACCTCAGGGTCCATGCCCTCCATTCCTTCTATAAAAGAGAGATAGGGCGCTAGCTCCTCAGTAATGCGGCCCTCTTTGATATAAATTTCTAGTGAGTTAACTGAAATAGAGCGCTCGATGGTTGCGCCTAGCGAAAAGGTAATGCGCTCAGCGGCGTAGCTGAGCCGGGAAAGCGGGGGTGAAAGGGCGATCGCCAGCTGCATCAGCCCCAGTCCCAATCCCCACTGCCACCGTTTTATCCGTTCAGACTGACCAGTCATCCGCGTCACTGAGTTTTCACAGCCATCATCATAGGGCAACGCTCCCGCCTTAGCAGGTACCCCAAAGGATAGATTGAACTGATCAGTTCACCCACTCTCAAGATGACTCCAATAAGGCTAAAAGCTCCGCCTCAGTAAGCTGGGCTATGCCTAGTTCTTCTGCTTTGGCCTGCTTAGAACCGGCACTTTCTCCAACGACTACGTAATTTGTTTTGCTGCTGACAGAGCCGCTCACTCGGCCACCTACTGCCTCAATCCTACTTTTAGCTTCAGATCGCTTCAGCGTTGGCAAAGTACCGGTTAAGACGAAGCTTTTGCCTGACAGGGGTTGGGGCTGACTGCTCGGGGCCGATTGAGTCGCTTCGAGCTGTAGACCGGCTGCGCCGAGTCGCCGAATCAAGCCCTGGTTGGCAGGTACCTGAAACCACTGGCGTACGGACTGAGCAATTTCGGGGCCGATGCCGTAGATTTGGGCGATCGCCCCCTCTTCTGCCTGAGAAAGCGCCGCTGCCGACGAAAAATTATCGGTCAAAAGCTGAGCATTCGTACTGCCCACCAGCCGAATGCCTAAGCCGTAGAGCACTTTAGCCCAGGGCCGCTGCTTGGAGGCAGCGATCGCGCTAATCAGTTTATTCGCCAGCTGCTGACCCATTCGCTCTAAAGGCAGCAGGTCTGCGACCGTCAGCTCATACAAATCGGCGACAGATTTCACCATGCCCTGCTCAATCCACTGCTGCACCCAGCGATCGCCCAGCCCGCTAATATCCATCGCATTGCGACTGGCCCAGTGACGCAGCGACCCCTGCAAAATGGCTGGGCAAGACCCATTGACGCAGCGAGTAACGGCCTCTCCCTCGGGTTTGACTACCGGCTGACCGCAGACCGGGCAGGTAGACGGTAGCTGATAGCGCTGGGCATTTTCTGGCCTGAGTTCGCTTAGCACCCGCACCACTTCAGGAATAATTTCGCCAGCCTTGCGCACAATTACCGTATCGCCCAAATGCAGGTCTAATTCGGCTAACCGGTCAGCGTTGTGTAAGGTAGCCCGAGTGACTGTAGTGCCCGCGAGCTGTACCGGACGCAGCTCCGCCACTGGCGTGATTGCCCCGGTACGACCGACTTGTACCATGACGTTTTCTAAAAGGGTGGGCAGTTCTTCAGCGGGGTATTTGAGGGCGATCGCCCAGCGCGGAAATTTGTTGGTAAACCCCAACCGATCTTGCAGTTCAAAGCTGTTGAGCTTAACTACCACGCCATCGGTGAGATAGGTCAAATCGTGACGCTTTTCATCCCACTGCTGGTAATAGTCCGACACAGCGGCGGCTGAGGCGCAGAGCTGCCGGTGCGGATTTACTCGAAAGCCTAAAGACTGCAAGCATTCTAATGCGCTCCACTGATCGATTGGTGCACTCACATCGCCTGTGCCCTCAGGCATGAGCAGCGTGTAGGCAAAAAAATCGAGCCGCCGCTCAGCCACGACTCTGGCATCGAGCTGACGCAGGGTGCCCGCTGCTGCGTTGCGCGGATTGGCAAAAAGAGCAGTGCCCTCATCCGCGCGGGTTTGATTGATTTGCGCAAAGACATCCAGCGGCAAAAACGCCTCGCCGCGTACCTCGACGACTGGAGGCGGCGATTCGCCGGGGGGCATGTGCAGCCGCAGCGGGATAGTGCGAATGGTGCGGACGTTGGGCGTAATATCTTCGCCTGCGATGCCATCGCCTCGGGTGACGCCGCGAACCAGTAAGCCATTTTCGTAAGTGAGGGCTAGCGCGTTGCCGTCAATTTTGAGTTCGGCGACGGCTGGCGCTTCACCCACATCTGGCTCCAGGCGCTGCCAGCGGGCCTGCCATCCCAGATATTCCTCAGTATCGAAAGCATTTTCCAGGCTGTAGAGCGGAATATTGTGGCGCACCGAATTGAACTGCTCGACGGGTTCGCCGACTCGCTGAGTCGGGCTGTCGGGCGTGAGCAGCTCAGGATACTGAGTTTCTAGGTCTTGCAGCTCGCGGTAGAGCCGGTCGTACACAGAATCGGGCAGGTCGGGCGCGTCGAGCACGTAGTAGGCGTAGCTGGCTTTTTGCAGCTGCGATCGCAGTTCTTTGGCCCGTTCTCTGGCTTGTCCTTTGGCCTGCTGACTCATAGTAGTTTTCATGTACTAATCAAAAGTGTAAGCCTTTGCCTGTTTACAGGCCACCTCTAACGTCTTGATTGCAGCTTGCGATAGACCGCTTTCAAGTCAACATCGTGATGGGCCAGGGCGACCAGCGTGTGATAGAGCAGGTCGGCGACTTCTCCGGCAATTTCGTCAGGTTCGTCATCTTTACAGGCCATCACAACTTCTACCGCCTCTTCACCGATTTTTTGAAGGATTTTATTATCGCCGCCTGCGAAGAGCTTGTTGGTATAGGAATTGGGTTGAGGGTTGGCTTTGCGATCGCAGATCACCCCATACACCTGAGAAAGCGTATCGGCAGGCGGCGGCGCAATCTGATCACCTTCTACCTGATGAAAGCAACTGCGCTCTCCCGTATGACAGGCTACATCGCCCACTTGCTCAACGGTCACTAGCAGGGCATCGCTGTCGCAGTCGTAGCGCAGCCCGCGCACTTTTTGAATATGGCCAGAAGTTGCGCCTTTGTGCCACAGCTCTTGGCGCGATCGGCTCCAGTACCAGACCTCGCCGGTCTCCTGCGTTTTTTGCAAAGCGTCAGCATTCATCCAGGCCAGCATGAGGACGGTGCCATCTAGGTGGTCTTGGGCGATCACAGGCACCAGCCCCTGATCGTTGTAGCGAATTTTATCGACAGGAATCGTTTGAGAAGCAGGAGTCATGAGCCGGACACAAGGTCTGTGATTTTGCCATCTCTATGCTACGGCCTATCGAGTTCTCTACGACACCGTTAATACGAAGGCTCATGGTGTTCGCAATCAGGACGGAGAAAGGAGATAAGTACTCTTTCATCAAATACCTTGATGAAAGAGTACATTCTCACCAGTCATCTAGGCTGGCTATAATCTACGGTGGCTTCCCCCAGGGCAGTGACTTCCGATCAACCACTGATAAAAAGTGGTCTACGGCACTCATTAATTGATCCACACCAGATTCAGACTGAGTTTACTTCTGTGTCTTTCAATTTTTTACTGTTGTCGAACGTTATCGGCAAACGTATGCCATGTCTAGATTGTTTTTTGTATCACTCAACTGCTTTGCCCGTAAAGGCACTGCCTTCAACCTTGCTGCCGCCCTTGGCACACTCACGCTAGCCATGGCGATCTTTCTGCCTGAGTCCGGCTTGGCTCAAGCGGAAACCTCCCGAGAAGCTGATGATGTAGGCTCTCCTTTTTGTGAAACCTTTAAAGCGCAGTTTACCCCATTAAGCAGCGGTGTTGACATGGCGGTCTTGGCAGCGGCGATTGAGCAAGGTGGCGACTTAAATCAGCTTTGCGATATGAATGGGATTCTCCAACTGCTGCCCCTCAACTATTTCTTGGGTGCAGATGCAACGCTGGCTCAGCGATTGATTGAAAAGGGGGTGAATGTGAATGCCCGAGATAGCGAGGGAGATTCGCCTTTGCACTATGTGGGGGCGTCGGTAGAGAATACGCGATCGCTCCTGGAAAGAGGGGCTCAGATAAACGCTCGCAATCGACGGGGAACAACCCCTTTGCACAATAATTTTGGCCGAAAAACAGCGGCTGTGATGGCTCTGCTGATTGAGCAAGGGGCCGATATTAACGCCCGCAACGAAGAGCAGTTTACCCCACTTCACTCAGCCTATTATTCGCCTGAAAGTGTTCAAATTACCGATTTGTTAATCCGCAACGGAGCCGAGGTCAACGCCCAAACGAGCGAGGGCTTCACGCCTTTGCACTATGCGATTGCAAATCTCGCATTAGCG
>JBBSNR010000001.1:0-27601 GCA_038260635.1 Phormidesmidales cyanobacterium | reverse complement strand
TGCCGTGATGATTACCGACTCAGGACATGTCGTCCTCTCAGCCATTCAGCCAGAAACCGTCGCTCATCGCTTTGTCGCCCAAAAGGATGTCTCCTCAAAAGACGCAGCCCAAAAAGATCCGATTAACGGCCACTAAGCAGAGTCCCCAGCAAGATCTGATAGGTCTATCTTTATAGCCTGTCATGGCCCGCCGTAGAGATAGACCTACGGCGGGCGCTTACCGCTATGGTAAAAGCAGTGCCCAGTCAGTTTTTTATTCCCCCTGTGTATGACAGCTCCCTCTCGCCCCGCTCAACTAGATAAACTGGTCAAGCGATTTGCCCGCATCAGCGATCCCAGGCGTCGCTATGAGCAGCTGCTGTGGTACGCAAAAAACCTAGACGACTTTCCCGCCACGGACAAAACGGCTGAAAACAAGGTGCCTGGCTGCGTCTCTCAGGTCTATATCACCGCTAGCCTAGACGATGGCAAAGTAGCTTTTCAAGGCGACTCCGATGCCCAAATTACTAAGGGGCTGCTGGCAATGCTAATCGAAGCGTTGGGAGGGCTCTCACCCAAAGAAATCCTTCAGCTCACCCCCGACTTCATTAAAGAAACCCAGCTTGATGTCAGTCTGACGCCTTCGCGGGCCAACGGCTTTTACAACATCTTTAAAACGATGCAGAGGAAGGTGCTGCTATTGGCCCGCGAGAGCAGCTAACCTCAGGTGCGCAGGGGCTACCAGTGAATCCCGCATTCGGTTTTCTCAGTGCCTCGCCAGCGGCCTGCTCGCTCGTCTTCGCCCGCATCTGTAGGGGTCGTCAGGGGCTGATCGCCAATGCTGCTATAGCCCTGGTCATATAGCGGGTTGTAGAGCACACCCTGCTCAACGGTATAGGCCCAAAGCTCCTGACTGGTCCAGTTTGCTAACGGGTTGATCTTTAGCCGTCCAGTGTCGTCTTGCTCAAAAATAGGCAGGTCCTGGCGGGCTTCAGACTGATCGCGGCGGCGACCTGTAATCCACGCTTTAATTTTTAGTTCGTCTAGCGATCGCTGCAAAGGCTCTACCTTGGTCAGCTGATAAAAACGGTCAACATCGCGTTCCCAGAGCCGATCACCGTAGCGATCAGCAAAAGCTTCCCGGCTGCTGATGCCAAGTGCCCGGTAAGTATGCAAATCCAGGTTGTAAACCGCTTTGGCTTTGCGAGCAGTTTCTAACGTTTCAGGAAAAAGATGAAACGTATCTAGAAAAATCACCGGTACCGGGTGGGCCAGCTCTTGGTGAAGCATGTGGGTGACAGCCAACACGCCAAACGAGGTGGTCTGCGCTAAGCCTTGAGGAATATGGTGAACGCACCAGGCTAAAATTTCTTGAGGGGTAGCCGACTCAAACTGTCGATTGAGCGCGTCTAGATCGAACGGCTGAATCAGCGAGTTGCCAGAGGTGTGATTGGACTGTTTGCTCAAAGCCTCAGCTATTGGGGCTTCCATGCACTGAACCATAGTATTTGCCGGATAGTTTGCCGGAGGTACTGACTGAAAAAGTTGATCGAAAAGGGGGGATCTAAAGAGCGAATGGCTTGAGAAGCACCATTGCTTTCAGGTACATTGACAATCCTACTCTATAAACACCCCTAATCCGACCGGAATACCGGTCATTATCGGTTCAGTCAACCGATCCTATCGGCGCAAGCGTCCTGACGATGGCAAAATCGCCGCCAATTCGCCCCACCAGCTATCTATTAGGAGCCCTGTTGAGAGTCACAGCTCAGAATCACAACTTAGAGTCATAACCCTGATGAAAACGCTTATTTTGTACAGCAAGCCTGGCTGCCATCTCTGTGAGGGTTTGCAAGAGAAGCTAGAGACGCTGCCCATTCAGCTAGAAATTCGGGATATCACCCAAAATCAGACGTGGTTTCAAAAGTATCAATATGAAGTGCCTGTGCTCACTCGGCCTGTCGATGCGATTGAGCAACCCCTGCCGCGCCCGTCGCCCCGCGCCTCTGCTCAGCAGGTGGCGCGAATGATACAGACACATATAGGCCCCTTTGAGGCATAATCTCAGCCAGCGTCGGCTATATCCGTTCGGAGCCGTCCGACTTAGCCATCTTATTCACAGGTGAAAGGGAGAAACATGCTGCTCAAAGAACTGTTTGCCAAATTAGCGCCGGCGAGAGCTGCAGTGCCTGAGACACTGGTCAACCATCCGCATTGGGCTCAGGAAGTCACTGGCCTTTGTGCCAACTCTCAGGCGATCGCCCCAGGCAACCTCTTTATCGGGATGCCCGGCACCCGAGTAGATGGCGGTGAATTTTGGCAGAGCGCTTTGGGTAAAGGCGCGATCGCCGCCTTGATTACGCCCCAAGCACTACAGACCAAACCCGACGCTAGCAGTACGTCTCTAGTGCTGACCGCCCCAGATATTGCCCAAATCTGCGCTGAGCTAGCCGCCATATTCTACGGGCAACCTGCTCAGGCCCTAAAAATGGTGGGCGTCACTGGCACCAATGGCAAAACCACCACCACCCATTTGATCGAATACTTTCTCAACCAGGCCCAGCAAAAAACCGCTATTTTAGGCACGCTTTATACCCGCTGGCCGGGCTACGAAAAAACTGCCGTCCACACCACGCCTTTCCCGATTGATCTGCAAAAAGAGCTGGCCAGCGCTCACCAAGCGGGCTGCCAAAACGCCGTCATGGAAATTAGCTCTCACGCTCTGGCGCAGCACCGGCCCTGGGGCATTCCATTTGAAGTCAGTGTCTTTACAAATCTGACGCAGGACCATCTCGACTACCACAGAGATTTAGAAGATTATTTTGCGGCAAAGGCGCTGCTATTTGACCCGGACTACCTCAAAGGGCGGGCAATTATCAATCAAACCGATCCCTACGGACAAAAGCTCATTGATCGGTTAGATCGCAGCCAAATATGGACTTACAGCACTAGCGATCCCAGCGCCGATCTCTATACAGAAGATCTTTCCTATGGGCCAACCGGTGTGAGCGGCACGCTTTGCACAGCTCAGGGCAGACAGGCTTTTGCCTCGCCGCTAGTGGGCCAGTTCAATCTGGAAAATCTGCTGGCAGCCACTGGGTCAGCGCTGCATTTGGGAGTTTCCCTAGCGCAAATCGTCGCTGCCCTCCCGCAGTTTGCCGGCGTGCCAGGCCGGATGGAGCGCGTCCAGATACAGAGCCAAGATGCGCACCAGAAGGCGCAGGATATCAGCGTAATCGTAGACTACGCCCATACCCCAGACAGTCTGGAAAATGCGCTCAAGGCGGCGCGGCCTTTTATCGCTGGGCGACTGATCTGCGTCTTTGGCTGCGGCGGCGATCGCGATCGCACCAAACGCCCGCAGATGGGCCGGATTGCCTATGCCCAGTCCGACCGAGCGATCATCACTTCTGACAACCCTCGCACCGAAGATCCTGAGCGAATTCTAAAGGATGTGGTGGCGGGTATCGACGGGCCGCTGGATGCGGATCAGGTGATCTGCGATCGCGCCGAGGCCATTCGCAGCGCTATTCTTCAGGCTGAGCCTGGCGATGGCATCGTGATTGCTGGGAAGGGCCACGAAGACTACCAGATTTTGGGCACCGAGAAGATTCATTTCGATGATCGAGAGCAGTCTAGAGCGGCGCTGAGCGAGCGGCTAGCAGCAGTCTGAGCAAGCCGGTTTAAGCAAGTTGGTCTGAGCAAGTTGGTCTGAGCAAGCCGATCTCACTAAGACAGTCTGAGCAAGTTGGTCTAAGTAAAATAGTCCAAGCAAGAAAGCTAAGCGAGAAATTGCCGAATTAATGACGCAATTTGGCTGGATTGAGGGCACCATCTGGGCATATTTAGGTACGCTGACCTCCCAAGCCATCTGAAAAGGGGTTCATCTTGCCCAAGGATCTCTCATTAGAAGCCTGCTGCACTGCTGCGAGCTTTGCCTATCTCTGTGCCAGGCTCTCCGGTTATTTATTATTCGTACGTCATGTCGCTCTTATCTTTACAGGCTCATTTAGTCAGTTTGCAGCCTCAGCTATCGACTGTCTCAGTTGATCCACGCGGGTTTAAATCGGCGCTTCAGTCGCTGATCAAATTTTTACTCGCTAACGAAGTCTCTGCGACCCTATGGCTCAAGCTGCCTAAAGAAGACGCCTGGTGGAGCGATATTTGGCAGTACGGGCAAAAGACGGCGGGCTGCACTATCTATAGTTTGGGTGAGCAAATAGGCCGCCCGCCTGACAATCTGGCTGCCAACGTGCATCCTATTCCGATTGAGCAAAACGCTGACCTCAAGCGGGAATATCTGTGTTTGGCGATCGCCGATAATTTCGTAGGAGCCCTGCTAGCGACTCGAATTGCGCCCGGCCCCACTCCAGATAAGCGTACGCTCAGGCTCTACTGCTCCACCGCTGGGCGCACAGTTACAGCCCTGTCCACCGGGATTAGAGCCATTATCGAGGGCAGTCTGAGCGCCGCTCAAATCGCGGTTGACCCATCAGATAGCTGGCCCGCTACCCAGCCAGGTAGCCTACAGAGTTCATCGGCAGATGGTTCATCAGACCTTGGGTCAAACTGTTCCATCGTTGGCCGAACCGTCCTCAGCCAGTGGGATCGCTGCTTTCCTACGGGTCTTCTCAGTCAGGGAGCGCTGCCGCTGACAGAGGCCTTTTTGAGCTGGCAGCTACAGTCTCAAGAGGAATTGCGATCACAGCTAGCCGTCTACCGCAATTCACCTAGGAGTGGCCCTGCTTTGCATTCGCTGGCCCCCGACTTCCTGAGTCAGGCCAGTCAAGAACTGCAATCGCCTCTCACCACTATCAAAACAGCCCTAACACTGCTGGGATCACCCGCCCTGAAGCTGGCCCAAAGGCAGCGTTACCTGGAGATGATTGCGGCCCAGTGCGATCGCCAAAAAACTTTAATCACCAGCGTTGTTGGCCTCTTGCAAATACAGACAACCGCAGCTGCATCGCCTAATCCTCTGCAACTGGCAGATGTCATTCCTGGTATTGTCAGCACCTATCAGCCAATTGCCGAAGAGCGAGGCATTATGCTCGCTTGCACCGTGTCTCCCGATCTAGCCAAAATAATGGCCGTAGAGTCAGAACTCAAGCAGGTCGTCATTCACCTTGTTAAAAACGGTATTCAAATCACGCCCAGAGGCGGACAGGTTTGGGTTGCAGCGCTGCCCTATGACAGCAGTTTTGTCGGGCTGACCGTACGAGACTCAGGTTCAGGTATCACCAAGTCCGATATCGCCAGGCTATTTGAGGCCTTTTACCGGGGAGCTACCTATGGCGAAGGTAGCTTGGGAGCAGGTCTCGGCCTTACCCTGGTGCAGCAGCTGGTCAAGCGGATGGGCGGCAGCGTTTCGGTCGACAGCACACCCGGCCAGGGCACGACCTTCCAAGTCTTACTGCCGATACCTCGCCCTGCATCTGCAAGCGGTTCTGCTATCAGCGCTGCTGATTTTACCGCCGCTGTTAGTCCCTCACTTGCACTCGATGCCGATCACCCCTCCGCTGCGCTCGTCAGCGGCAAGCATCAGTAGGAGCCTTTTCGCTAGCCCTCTTCGTCATCTACCAAAATCTCTATCAGCAGTGAGGCTTGCTGCTGCTTTTGCTGAAGAAACTGGTCGCACTGCTGCAAAGCACCTACCGCCTCTGAAAACTGATCAAAAACCTCTGCCAGGGGGAGTTCGCCGGTCTCCAGCTGAGTAGTAATTACTTCGATTCGACGCAGCGTAGCTTCGTAGTTCCAGTCTTCGGGGAGAGGGGGCGTTTTTTTAGGGCGGGGCATGAATCGGGTTTGAGAACGAGCGGGGAGGCTATCAGAGAAGAACGGGCGCTAGGCGGTAGGAGCGTTAGAGGGGTAAGCACTATTCTCAGTGACGGTGGCTTTGATCTGACCTTGGCTGAGCTGAATATCCAGAGCTGTGCCGGGCGGCAGCTGATAGGCGTTGGTAGCTATTTGGCCTTTGGCTTTGACCAGTGCGTAGCCACGCTTGAGTACGGCTTCTGGATCGAGTGTAGTCAGTTTTTCTTGAAGCAGCTGATGCTGATATTGGGCGCGCTGTAGTCGCTGAGTGAGCAAGGCGATCAGCTGCTGTCGTTGCCAGCCTAGATCTCGCTGCTGCTGAACGAGCTGACGATCCAGGCGGAGGCGCTGTAGCCGGGTTTGCAGCGATCGCACCTGTAGGCGAGCCGCCTGCAATCGGCTCGCCATCACCTGTCCTAAGCGCTGTAAATACTGTACCTGCTCGCCGTAGAGATCATCTAGACTCGGCATAACCTGTTCGGCAGCAGCCGTTGGGGTATGGGCGCAAACATCGGCTACCAGATCGGCCAGAGTCTGATCGCGCTCGTGGCCAATGCCAGTAATCACTGGGATCGGCGACTGGGCGATGGACATCACCACCTGCTCATCGTCAAAACAGGCCAAATCTTCGCTTGCGCCGCCGCCCCGCGCCAGTAGCAGCACATCAGCCCGGCCATCTTGAGCGATGCGAGCGATCGCCGCTGCAATCGAAGCCGGTGCCCGGTGCCCCTGCACCGTTGCTGGAGAAAGCAAGATCCGCATACCGGGGTGACGCTGGCTGAACGTGCGCTGAATATCCCCCCAGGCGGCAGCTTCATGAGAAGTCACTACCGCCACCGTATGGGGGTAGGCGGGCAAAGGGCGCTTGCGAGAGCAATCAAAAAGACCTTCGGCGCTCAGGCGCGATCGCAGCTGTTGGTAGCGCAAAGCCTGTAACCCTTCACCTGCGGGCAACACCTGCCATACAGTCAGCTGATAAGAGCCGCGCTTAGGGTACAGGCGAATTTGACCAAGCACGGTCACCTGTTCGCCCGCCGCTGGCATAGCAGTTAACCTGGGCAGCTGCGATCGCCACACTACACAATTCACCGCTGCTGAGCCGTCGGGCTCTTGTAGGGTAAAAAAACAGCCCTGGCGATGGTTGTTGGTACTAGAAACTTCCCCAACTACCCAGATCTTTCGCAGCTGCGGATCTTCCTCTAGGAGCAGCTTCAAGTAGTCCGTCAGACCGGCTACTCCAACCGCTAGCTCAGCAGTTTGCTCAGACGTGGTGTTTACCATCTACAGGCACTCATCTGCCTTTCAAAAAACTATTAGAGAGCTGCCGCCCGGTGATGATCGGCTACAGTCAGCTCGTTGCGCCCCATTATTGAGGTTGGGCACAGCAGTCCGTCTATCGACGGCTGCGAACAATTCAGCTCAAATGGCTCAGATTCAAGTGGTCAGGCAATCAGAAGTCGCCTGGTTTCTCAAGGCATCAGCCCAATAATCGGCTGATCCTAACGGCAGATTAGCAGCGCCCTAGCCTCTGGCCTCAGCCTCTAAACTTTAGGCCTTAAGCTAAATCACTACTTCTTCACGCCCACTACTTCTTCCTGCTCGGCTGGGCTCACTTGATACTTGATCAAGTTGGCCAGTTCCTGAAGCTGGTTAATCGCTTCAGCGCCCTCTAGCTTCATGAGTTCACGGTCGTCGCGCATCTCTGTCCAAGTGATCCCGTAGTCAGAGACCAAGAAGCGAATTAGATGGTCACCACCTAAGCTCACCATAAAAGAAGCACTGTTCAGCTCTTCTCCACAGGTATAGCAAGAGGCCAGGTATCCTCTTTTTTCTAGAACGACCGCCAGCGCTTTCAGGTCCAGAACGAGATCTTGAACAAACTGACGGTGTTGATCGGCAAGTCTGACAAACATTGTCTTTATCCTCTACACCATTTAAAGATTCTACGTAATTTACTTAATTCTTTTTTAATGATCTTCTTACAAAATCATGCCGGTACCCTAAGCAAAAATTCAGGGAAGCTGCATGTACTCAACTTTCACACAGTGTAACTTTTTATAACAACTTTGTTCTATAAATAGTGGAAGATGTCCGGATGTTTTATTAAGATATCAAATCTTAAGGTTATCAATCAGGGGAAAAATAAACTGTATCGAATTTATCTAGCACAGTTTGCTTTTAAAGTCCAGGAAGCTCAAATCCTGCTATTCACGCCTTTCAACGCCTAATAGGCATTGGCACGGAACAGGCTATGCACCTAGCCGCCACCGCTGAAGGGTAGTAAAAATTCGGTAAATTCGACTATTCCCCTTGGTCAGATGTTCCCCTTGTTTTAACGCAGCCCGAAGGGTAATGATTGGATTTTACCCTCTAAGTAGAGAAATCATGACAAAAGTTGACACGCCTATAAGTAAGTATGCCTAGAAGAGTATGTTTTCAGAAATGAGCTCAGTAGCGTCAGCAGCTTTTACGCTCTGCAAATAGCAGGTATCGCTCGGTGAGAAGCTGCTAAAGGCAATTAAATGGCCAAATTTTAGTTAGTTTCAGCCAAAACCTTAGTTAGTCAGCGTCCACCAGCCAAACCCAGGGCCGATAAAGCGAATGGTAAGCCAAGCGCCAATCATCAAAATAATGCCTGCCCAGGCCCCTTTGGTTGACCATGAAACGAACTTAGTCGCCGTTTCTTTGGTAATGGGTACGCCCGGTATTAGTGGCTTGGGCTTACCGTAGTTTTCGCCTAATGCCTCTTGTCGGCGTTTAGATTCTCCCATGGTGTTATCAAGCTAGTAAGTTTCAATGGCGAGAGTGCCAGTCCTCAGTCAGCCTAATACTTATGTGTTAAGGCACTGCATAAAGCTGACAGGCTAGTTTGCCCTGTCGCCTTGCTATTCGTGAACTTAATACTCTTTCTCAATCATAGCGGGCACGTTAGGCAAAACCTGGCGACTGGTCGGCTAAATTATTATTTGTTTAGAGAGCGCCTGTACTGCTGCTGATCACTCAGCTATGGGGTTAAAGGCAGACACTTTCGGCATTAAACCAGGCTGTGTCGAGGTAGCTGCTGCGAGCTGCCGGGCTCAATACCGCTAAGACCTGAGCACCATAGCTCCGATAGTTGACTCGATTGTCTAATAAGGCGACTACACCCTGGCGCGATCGCACCGGGGCCACCGCGTGCTGTAGCTCATTCAAGGCGGCTGGCAGCAAATACGCCTTGAACCAGTCTTGACGGCGACGCTTGTAAGCCGCAACTCGGCCTGCTACCAGCGGATTTTCGAGCGATGGAATGGGCAAGGTTGTGATAATCAGCAGCTCTGGAATGGCCGATTCTGACTGGTGCGCCCGCCAGTACTCCCAGCCAGTGATCAAAATACCCTGGTTGTCTATCGGCGCTTCTACCTGCACCCGAGAGCCATATTCAGCGGCCAGGATAGCGGCTAGCTGGGCTTTGAGCGGCATGTCGCCCACCAAAATTACAGTGGGGCCAGCGATCGCCATCCCATCAGGTGGATGAATGCTGCTGCTGACTAGATTCTTAGCGCCTATGAGCGAGAAAATCTCTTGTAGTACGGCTCCTTTGTAGTGACTGGTATTAGGCATAGGCAACCGATCTGGCAGATACAGCTGCACCAGATCGTTCTGGCGGTCAGGACCGAAGCGGAGGCAGGTCATTTCGCCCAGACCGAGGCGATCACGATACCGCTCTGCCTTTGTGTCGGTGTCTAAAGCCGCTCCAATTAAGACCACTGGCTGCTGAGCCCACACGGGTGCCAGGCTCTCTTTGATATCGATGGGGCCACAGTGGAGCGATACCTGACCCAATTCGCGGTTAACACTGCTCCAGGCGAGTCGCTCAGTTTGCGAAAACTGCTGCCAAAACTGCTGCCATGCTGGCGGCAGTCTGCCACCGTCACCATAGGTCTGGAGCAGCTCATACAGTTCGTACAGCAGCGTTTTCTCCGGCTCCTCGATCAGATGGCAGCTGTAGGGATTGGCCGGATGCTGAAAGATGGTATGGGTAAGCCGCACCCGCATATCTCGAATAAAGGCGCGCTGGCTGGGGTATGCCAGCATTAGCGCCTCCCAATGCTGAGCCGCTAGGGTGACGCTCAGCTGCTCGCAGGCCCAGCGCTCTAAGTCACCGGCTCCGTCTATTAAGGTAGAAATGCCCGCTGGAAAACGGCTGAGAGAGGAGTCTAGATCCTGACCAGGCAGTGGGCTAGCAGATGAAGGGGGGTGAGTGAGGCGATCGCACAGCCAGCTTTGGGCCGAAGTCACCAGCAGCCCTCGAAAATCTTTGCCGGGCCAGCGATCGCCGGTCTGTACGGGCTTGATCACAGGCAAACCTTGCTGCAAATTTGGAATATCCTGCTGTAGCACCGGCTTGAGCATGTGGTCTGGCAAAGCTAAAATGGCTGGCTCCGGCCATAGCAGCGCCGGAATCAGATAGCTCAGCCGATAGCTGCCCTGGTAAGCCGCCAGACTATCGGGCTGCATCAGCGCGCTACGGCCTATTCGCAGTGCCCTTGCGACCAGCCTGGCCATAGTCAGGTAGTGGGGCCACTGGGTGTGCCCTTGCTCTCGTAGATAAGCCCGAAGGCGCTGATGGACTTCTGTTTCGATCACAGGCAGAGGAGTTCAGTTAACCGGCGTAGGAGGTGTCCTTAACGATGGCTCTTATTGTGACACATCCCTATAGATGATCCCGCAGGAAAGACCCGCGCAAATGTCAGGAATCAGAGAATAACAGCGAATCGCGAGAGGTTTTTAGATGAATATCGGAATTGTTGGGCTAGGGCTGATTGGCGGCTGCTTGGGGCTGGATTTGAAGGCGCTAGGGCACCAGGTACATGGCGTTGCTCGCCGAGCAGAGACCTGCGCTCAGGCGCTCAGCCGCCAAATTGTGGGTACGGCCAGTCCAGACATAGCTGCGCTCAGGCCCTGCGATGTGGTGTTTGTCTGTACGCCTATTGCCACACTGGTGCCAGTAGTGGCTGATTTAGCTCAAGTGCTCGCGCCCCACACTATCGTGACCGATGTGGGCTCTGTAAAGACGGCCATCGTCGCCGAGGCGACCCGGCACTGGCCGCAGTTTGTCGGCGGCCATCCGATGAGCGGCAAGAGTGAAGCTGGGTTGGAAGCAGCCGAACATGGTATTTTTCACCAGCGGCCCTATGTGGTGACGCCGCTGCCGCAGAGCGATCCGGCTGCCATCGAGACGGTCGAACAGCTGGCGCAGCAGCTCGGCTCCCAGATCTATCGCTGTTCTCCAGAGGCTCACGACCGGGCGGTCGCGTGGATTTCTCATCTGCCGGTGATGGTTAGCGCCAACTTGATTTACGCTGCCCTCCAAGAGCCGGATAGAGACGTGTTGGAACTGGCGCAGCAGCTGGCTAGCTCTGGGTTTCGAGATACCAGCCGAGTCGGCGGCGGCAATCCAGAACTGGGGCTGATGATGGCTCAGTACAATCGGGATGAGGTGCTGCGATCGCTCAAGCAATATCAGCAGGCAATCGCCACCACCATCGACCAGCTAGAAGCCCAGGACTGGCCAGCGCTTTCTCAGCAGCTCAAGACCGTTCAACAGGAGCGATCGCGCTTCGTCCCAGACTAGCCCATAGCTCATGCCAAACCGCACCAAACTAGCTCCCCAGCTCCATCACCGGCTCTTGATACAGTACTGCGGTAAAAGTCACCGTTGAGCCTAAGCCCTCACCCATACTAATAAACTGCACCTTGCCGCCCATCGCCTCTACCAGCCTTTGAGAAATAGCCAGCCCCAGCCCTGTGCCTTCGTATTGACGGGTGCGGGTACTGTCTACCTGGCTAAAAGTTTGAAACAGCCGGTCTTGCTTTTCTAAAGACACGCCAATACCAGTATCGGCCACGCTAAATTTGACCAGACCCGGCCAGGTTTGGTCGGCAAATTCGACCGACTTCGGCTTGATTTCGGCGCTGATAGTAATGCCGCCCTCATGGGTGAATTTATTGGCATTGCCGACCAGGTTTAGCAAGACCTGCTTGAGGCGTTGATAGTTGCTATACAGCTTAATTTCATCTAAGGTCGCTGGCAGCACCACGGCAAAATCTAGCCCGCTCCGCTCAATGTGAGGCCGCAGAGAATGTTCCACTTCTGAGAGCAGCTCTTTTAAGCTGACTGCGCTCATGTGCAAATCCATCTTGCCCGCTTCGATTTTGGCGATATCGAGCACGTCATTAATCAAGTTCAGCAAATGGATGGCTGAGCTGTGTGATTCTTGGATAAATTCGATTTTCTCTTCGTCAGTATCAGCCATATCGTCCAGCACCAGCCGCAAAAAGCCGATCATGCCGTTGAGCGGCGTTCTCAGTTCGTGGGAGGTATTGGCCAAAAAATCGCTTTTCAACCGAGAGGCTTCTTCCGCCTGACGCCTGGCTTCTTCTAGCTCATCGTGCTTGCGCATCAGCTGGTCGTTGGTCTGCCGCAGAGCCTGAGATTTTTTGCGCAGCTCTTGAGTGATGCTTTGACTCTCACTGAAGAGTTTGGCATGGGCAATGGCTGTCCCTACCTGGTCAGTCAGCTCCTGAATAAGCTCAATTTCAAACGGTTGCCAAGGGCGGTAGGGCGGCTGCTGTAGCACCAAAATGCTGTTGGGCTCATTTTGGTAGCAGGTTGCTACGGTGAGCACCGTATAGGGCCGGTCGTCTTCCCCTCGCTCAAAATCAGAAATCACCGGCTCTAGACTTTGCAGCGTTTTTGAAAAGTCGGTTTTGAGCGCCAGGTCAAACGTCTTGCCCAAGCAAGGATGAATATCGGCATGGTGGTATTCAGCCACCACGGTCACCGTCTGCATGAGCTGGGAGTAGTCGCAAACCAGGCAGCGATCTAAACTCAGCATATTGCCTAGACCGGCTACCGTTTGCTGCCAAATGGTGCTGAGATCAAGGGTTTTGCGAATATTAGAGGCTACACTTGAGAGCAGTGCGTAATAGTAGCTGTTGCCACTCGCACCGCTGCCGTTCGATAGCCGCACTTCCGATAGCTGCGCGACTTCAGGGACAATTCGACGGGCCACTCCAACGACAATCTGGGGCTGGCCGGGCGAGTGATCTCTCAAGTGCTCTGCTAGATGGTCTGCCAGGTGTTCTGCCGAATCAAGCGGCAGCGGACTGAGCACGAATTCAAAACTCACCGGATGGTAACCACAGCGCACCACGCATTGAAATTCTTCAGGCTTTTGAGTTTTGAGTACCTGCTGCACTCGCTGCAAGTAAGGCGTAACCGCAACCGGGCCAAACAGCGCTGCTACCGACTGGCCGACTAGCTCTTGGCCGTTTTGAACGCTATCCGACTGGGGCCAGTACAAAGACAAAATTTTGCCTTGACCTGTGTGAGCAATCACAAGCACATTGGTCGGCTCAGCAGCAACTGACAGCGCCTCCTGACTGGCTTCAGGCACTGGTGGTTCGCTCGGCGAGAATGGATGGACAGAACGAGGCATCGCTCTCAAATTAACGGCTTACATACTGTAGATAAGGCTGGCTAAAACAGCGGTAGATGAGTGGGTTAGCAGAACGCTCCCAGAATAGCTTACGCTCCAGGCGAACTCCAAACTGCTCAACATCCGTTCAATTCTTCAGGAGCGAGCGCTTATTTGTGAAATACTTTTCGAGCATTCTCTCATCAAGATTATCGCTTATTGGCTAGGATAACGGCGAATACGTCACGCCTCTCGGCGGCTTGGCACCTGCTGCTTTCCGCTGCTTCCCCTTAGATAGCCCGCTAAAGCACCCAAACCCTCACCCCAGGATTTAGTATTAAGCTTCAGGTTCTCCTCATTGTTTCAGCGGCCTCTTCATGACCGATGTACCCGTTTCACGCTTGCGTAACTTTTCTATCATTGCCCATATCGATCACGGTAAGTCTACGCTAGCCGACCGGCTTTTGCAGACAACGGGTACGGTGAGCGATCGCGACATGAAAGCCCAGTTCCTCGACTCTATGGACATTGAGCGGGAGCGCGGCATTACCATCAAGCTCCAGGCTGCCCGGATGAACTACACCGCCAAAGATGGTGAAGTGTATGTGCTCAACTTGATTGACACGCCTGGTCATGTGGACTTTACCTATGAAGTATCTCGCTCGCTCGCGGCCTGCGAAGGCGCACTACTGGTCGTCGATGCCTCTCAGGGCGTTGAGGCGCAAACCCTGGCGAATGTTTACCTAGCTATAGACAACGATCTAGAGATCATTCCGGTGCTCAATAAAGTAGACCTGCCGGGAGCTGAACCCGAGCGAGTCAAGCAGGAAATTGAAGAAATCGTCGGGCTCGACTGTAGCAACGCCATTATGGCCTCGGCCAAAGAAGGCATCGGCATTGCCGAAATTTTAGAGTCGATTGTCTATCTGGTGCCGCCCCCGGCTGATACAACTGCTAACCCAGTGCGGGCGCTGATTTTTGACAGCTATTACGACAGCTACCGGGGCGTGATTATCTACTTTCGGGTGACCGATGGGGTGGTTAATCAGCGCGATCGCATCCGGCTGATGGCCTCCGGCAAAGAGTACGACATTGACGAACTCGGCGTTCTCTCGCCCAATCAGGTACCGGTCGATGAGCTGCACGCCGGGGAAGTGGGCTACATCGCCGCTTCGATTAAATCGGTCGAAGATGCCAGGGTTGGCGATACGATTACGCTTGTCAAAGCGCCTGCCACCGAACCGCTCGAAGGCTACGTCGAAGCCAAGCCAGTGGTCTTTTGCGGGCTATTCCCGACCGACTCCGACCAGTACGAGGATCTGCGCGAAGCCTTAGACAAGCTCCGCCTCAACGATGCCGCTTTGCAGTATGAGCCGGAGACTTCTAGCGCGATGGGCTTTGGCTTTCGCTGCGGCTTCTTGGGCCTGCTCCACATGGAGATTGTGCAAGAACGCCTAGAGCGCGAGTACGACCTGGATCTGATCACCACTGCGCCCTCAGTCATCTACCGGGTGACCGACATCAAAGGCGACGTAACTGAAATCGATAATCCTAGCCTGCTGCCAGACCCTCAGTACCGCGAAAAGATTGAAGAGCCCTACGTCAAAGTTGACATCATCACCCCCGAAGAATTTGTCGGAACCCTGATGGAGCTATGCCAGAGCCGCCGGGGTGATTTTCAAGATATGAAATATCTGACGCCGGGGCGCACCACGCTGATGTACGAAATTCCGCTGGCAGAAGTCGTCACCGACTTTTTTGACCAGATGAAGTCGCGTAGCCGGGGCTATGCCAGCATGGAGTACCAGCTCATCGGCTACCGGGCCAATCCGCTAGTCAAGCTCGATGTGATGATCAACGGAGACAAAGTAGATCCGCTAGCGGCGATCGTCCACAAGGACAAAGCCTACTACGTGGGCCGTGCCCTCACCGAAAAGCTTAAAGAACTCATCCCTCGCCACCAGTTTAAAATTCCGGTGCAGGCTTCCATTGGCAGCCGCATCATTGCCAGTGAGAGCATTCCAGCTCTGCGTAAAGACGTGCTGGCCAAATGCTACGGCGGCGATATCTCCCGCAAGAAAAAGCTGCTCAAGAAACAGGCAAAAGGTAAAAAGCGGCTAAAGTCTATCGGCACAGTAGACGTCCCTCAAGAGGCATTTATGGCCGTGCTCAAGCTGACGCCCAGCAGCTAAATTTTGCAGCCATAACTGGCAGAAAATCCAAGCTGGCCGATACTTTTACTACATGGAAGCACGGAGAGCATCAGCGCATTCTTGATAAAGAATCGAACATTTTGGGTATTGATAAAAACGGTTGAAGTTTTGGTGAAACCTGGTGATTTAATCATTGGAATCAAAAAAACTTTGTTACATTCTTAAGCAGTTTCGGGCAGCTGTGAGTGCTTGCCAGGTCTTACCGTATTCATTTTTCGGGCCATTCGTGGTTTAGATCTGGCCTGGAGATCTGAACCTTTAAGCGCGCACTACCTTACTGCTGCAAGTTCACTGTATAAATGTCCTATCAGACATATGTCTATGAAAATTTTAGTCACCGGGGGCGCTGGCTTCATCGGATCCCATCTGATTGACCGGCTGATGGAAGCTCAGCACGAGGTTATCTGTCTAGATAATTTTTATACCGGGCACAAGCGCAATATTTTGCGCTGGATGGATCACCCTTATTTTGAGCTGATTCGCCACGACATTACCGAGCCGATTCGCCTGGAGGTCGATCAGATCTACCATTTGGCCTGTCCTGCCTCACCCGTACACTATCAGTATAACCCGGTGAAAACGGTCAAGACCAACGTCCTAGGCACCCTGAATATGCTGGGTTTAGCTAAGCGGGTCAAAGCTCGGTTTTTTCTAGCTTCAACCTCAGAAGTCTACGGCGATCCAGAAGTTCATCCGCAGCCTGAAGAATATCGGGGGAGTGTCAACCCGATTGGTATTCGCAGCTGCTACGACGAAGGTAAGCGGATGGCTGAAACGCTAGCCTTTGACTATCACCGTCAAAACGATGTAGACATCCGGGTGGTGAGAATCTTTAATACTTACGGCCCGCGCATGTTTGAAAACGATGGCCGGGTGGTTAGCAATTTTATCGTTCAGGCACTGAGTGGCCAGCCGCTGACTGTCTATGGTGACGGCTCTCAAACCCGCAGCTTTTGCTATGTCTCAGATTTGGTGGAGGGCTTCATCCGCCTGATGAACAGCAGTCAAACTGGCCCGATCAACATCGGCAATCCTGGAGAATACACTATTTTGCAGCTGGCTCAGACGATTCAACAAATGGTCAATCCCAACGTAGAGGTGCAGTACCGGCCTTTGCCTCAAGATGACCCACGTCGCCGCCAGCCGGATATTACGAAAGCGACGCAGCTTTTGGGCTGGCAGCCGTCGGTGAATTTGCAGACAGGTTTGGAAAAAACGATTGCTGATTTTCGCGATCGCATGGCCGCCAACGGCACTCTAAGCAAAGATTTGAGCGAGACGACAGCGACTGTACCCTAGCGACTAGCGGCACTGTTATCAACGACTGTCGACGACTAAAATCAACGACTAAACTGTTCATTTACTAGAGAGTTTTACCATCATGCGTGTTTGTGTCATTGGAACTGGCTATGTAGGCCTCGTGACTGGAGTGTGTCTATCTCACATTGGTCATCATGTGATCTGTGTTGACAACAACGAAGAAAAAGTGCAGCTAATGAAATCGGGCCAGTCCCCGATTTATGAGCCGGGTTTGTCTGATTTGATGAAGTCGTCTATGGCTTCTGGCAATCTAGAATTCACAGCCGACCTGGGGGCAGGCGTCAGCCACGGCGATATTTTGTTTATTGCGGTAGGAACACCCGCGTTACCGACTGGCGAAAGCGACACCCGCTACGTCGAGGCGGTGGCTCGCGGGATTGGGGAGCACTTGAACGGTGGCTACAAGGTAATTGTCAACAAGTCTACGGTGCCGATTGGCTCGGGCGACTGGGTGCGGATGATTGTCTTAGACGGTATTGCTGAGCGGCAAAAAGTGCCGGTTGGGGCTGGCGTTGGGGGCAGCAGCAAGCCAGAGGCGGATGCGGCTTTTGATGTGGTCAGCAACCCTGAATTTTTGCGCGAAGGCTCGGCTGTGTACGACACCTTCAACCCCGACCGGATTGTGCTGGGCAGCGGCAGCGATCAGGCGATCGCCATGATGAAAGAACTCTACACCCCAATTGTAGAGCGCAAGTTTGCAGAAGATGCCAGCTTGCCAGCGGTACCGGTCGTCGTCACCGACCTCAGCTCAGCCGAGATGGTGAAGTATGCTTCTAACGCATTCCTGGCCACCAAAATTAGCTTTATTAACGAAGTGGCGAATATTTGCGATCGTGTTGGCGCAGATGTCACCCAGGTTGCCCAGGGCATTGGCTTAGATTCTCGCATTGGCAGCAAATTTTTGCAGGCGGGCATCGGCTGGGGCGGCTCCTGCTTTCCCAAAGATGTTTCGGCGCTGGTGCATACTGCCGATGACTACGGCTACGAAGCAGAGCTGCTGAAGTCTACCATTCGCGTCAATGATCGCCAGCGGCTGCTCACCGTCGAAAAGCTACAGCAGGTGCTGAAAATCTTAAAGGGCAAAACCGTTGGCCTGCTAGGGCTGACCTTTAAGCCTGACACCGACGACATGCGCGATGCCCCCTCGCTGATTATGATCGAAAGCCTTAACCGCTTAGGTGCAAAGGTCAAAGCCTACGACCCGATCGTCTCTCAAAGCGGCATCCGCAACGGTCTCTCTGGCGTAATTGTAGAGACCGATCCTGAGCGGCTGGCCGATGGCTGCGACGCGCTGGTGCTGGTTACCGACTGGGCCAACTTCAGAGAGCTTGACTACATTAAAATGGCCAGCTTGATGAACGCCCCAGTGATGATCGACGGTCGTAACTTCCTCGATCAGGCCAAGCTGGAGAAAGCAGGCTTCCGCTATCTCGGCATTGGTCGCTAAGCAAGGGCAGCTCAGACAATTCGCCTCATGACAAATCAGCCCCTAGCCTTCTCTGTCATGGAGAAGACCGGGGGCTTTTTATATTTATGATGACCAGCGTTCCAGGGCTCTTTGTCCGCCCCAGCGAGCGACGATTTCATCATCGTAGTCATCGGCAATACGAATGACCGTTGCGACTGAGTGCTTGAGCTCAATTTGGTCGCAGGTAGAGCCGACCAAGCTGTGTTCAAATACGATATCGTTTTCACCATCGAGGGCGAAGCGACCAAAGTGAATGCCGTTGTTGGCGCGCAGCAGGTAATAGCTCAGCTCGGGGGTGACGTTGATATCGGTCACCACAAAAGAGCGAGTGGTAATGAGGGCGTCATTATCACCCCAGGGCACTACCCGAGTAGAAGCGACCGCCGAACCGATGGTAACGATAAACAGCGGCTCATCTTCAAACACGACGGCAGATTCGCCAAAGAGATCTGCTATCCAGGGCACAATTCGCTGGTAGCAGGCCCGCTGCGCGTTACTTTCAAATTCCATCAGCACTCAAACAATTGTAATGGACCACTTTTATTCTCTCACTAAATTAATGACATCCCCCGGCTGATGCCGCCACCCCTACAGCAGCGCTGTTTGAACGACTCAAGCGAAGGTTGAAATATACCTTTAAAGAGCTATCGGGGTCTATTGGCGATTTTCTGCGTCGCTTTTGGCAACTTTTTTTAGCAGCCTGTGCTTAAAGCGATCTGAGATCGGTTGACCGGCTATCGACCGTCCCTCAATCCGCTGGCGGGTGACTATGCTTATAAGGTAAGTGAGACTTTATTAATGGGTCAATTGACTGATTTCGACACTCACAGCTCCTACCGATCCTATGGGCGAACTATCTCCGCAGCCGTCAGCGGCTGGAACACATTCTCAGCCTCAGTCAGAGTTCGGGCAGATGACGGCTGATTTGCACTATCAGCAGGCGATCGCGGCTGTCACCACCCTCATCAACAAGCTAGACCTCTCCCCGCGCGAACAGGCCGGTTTAGAAACCGAGATTCACCATCTCCATAGCGTGCTCCACAAGCTAGAGAATCAGGTGGTTCACATTGCCGTATTTGGCATGGTCGGTCGGGGCAAATCATCTTTGCTCAATGCTTTAGTCGGTCAGCCCATTTTTCAGACTGGGCCACTTCACGGCGTTACCCGGCAGGCCGAAAGCGTTGCCTGGCAGGCCGATACAGATGAGTTTGAAGCAGATGTTTACCGGGCTACGCTCTCTGGACAGCAGGCTTCGCGGGTAGAGCTAATCGACACGCCGGGAATTGATGAAGTAGATGGCGACGCGCGGCAGGCGATCGCCCACAAGATTGCCCACCAGGCTGACCTCATTCTCTTTGTGATTGCTGGCGACCTCACTCAGTTGGAATACACGGCGCTTAGCGAACTGCACAGCGCCGGTAAACCGATTCTGCTGGTGTTTAATAAAGTCGATCAGTACCCTGCTTTTGACCGCGAGCAGATTTTAACGACGCTACGGCAAGACCGCTTGGCCAACCTGCTGCCGTCTGGCAATGTGGTGACGGCTGCTGCCGCGCCGCTGGTGACGCAAGCGGCTAGATCTGCCGATGGTCAGCTCACCGCTCAGACCGAGCGCGGCACGCCCGACATTAGCGCCCTAAAACTGAAGATTTTAGAAATTTTGCAGCGTGAAGGGAAAGCCCTGGTCGCATTAAATACGCTGCTCTATGCCGATGAAATTAATCAGCAGGTAGTCGTTCAAAAACTGGCTGTCCGCGATCGCGCTGCCGATGACACCATTTGGAAAACGGTGATTACCAAGTCTATTGCCGTTGCCCTCAACCCGATTACAGTCATCGATTTACTCAGCGGCGCAGCGATTGACATTGCCCTAATTATGGTGCTGGCCCGGCTCTACGGGCTAGAGATGACCCAGCAAGGGGCGGCTCAGCTTTTGCAGAAAATTGCCCTGGCGATGGGCGGCCTCACCGCAAGTGAACTGGTGATTAGCTTTGGCCTGAGCGGGCTCAAAAGCGTTTTAGCAGCAGCGGCCATTCCCACTGGGGGGCTGACGGCGACGCCCTATGTATCGGTCGCTTTGACGCAGGCAGCGGTGTCTGGAGTGTCTACCTATGCGATCGCCCAGGTCACCAAAACCTATCTGGCCAACGGGGCCACCTGGGGAGCGGGCAGCCCCAAAGCCGTCGTCGCCCAAATTCTCAGCGAGCTAGACGAAGACTCCATCATGAGCCAAATTCGCAGCGAACTCACCGCCAAGCTCGATTTCAAGTCTCACTGGCAGCGGTAGATCGAATAAATTGCCGGACGCGCGCTAACACCTGCTCTTTTAGAGTCGGGTCATCAGCGGTGAACCACTCAATGCGCGGCTCTTTACGAAACCAGGTGCGCTGGCGCTTAGCAAACTGGCAGGTGTGCTGCACAATCTGCTCAACCGCCATTTCTAGGGGCAGATCTCCCCTCAGATATTGCTGCATCTCGGCGTAGCCTAGGGTCTTTAACAGAGGCAGCTCTGATCCATATTTTTCAATTAGCTGGGCCACTTCATCGGCAAATCCGGCTTCTATCATCTGATGGGTGCGGGTAACGATGCGCGATCGCAATCCATCCGGCTCGCAGCTTAGCCCTATATATAAGATCGGATAGTCTGGCGGATTTTCCCCTTGCTGGCTCGAAATGGTTCGCCCAGTGACATAGTAAACTTCTAGCGCCCTTAGGGTTCGCACCGGATCGTTGGGGTGGATGCGATCGCTCGCCACTAAGTCTACCTGCTGCAAGAGCGCGTGGCACTGAGATTGGCCCAGGTTAGTTAGCTGCGATCGCAGCTCCAGCTGAGGCGGCACCCGAGGTATTTTCAATCCTTTAGCAACAGCATCGATATAGAGCCCCGTACCACCGACTAAAAGCGGCATTTGACTGCCGCGCTGATGCATCTGAGCAATCACCGCCTGAGCCTGCTGCTGATAATCAGCGACCGTCAGCCTCTCCGTAGGATTGCAAATATCAACAAAATAGTGAGGTATCTGCTGGCGATCGCTCACCGACGGCTTAGCGGTGCCAATATCAAACTCCCGGTAAACCTGCCTGGAATCAGCACTGAGAATAGCGGCAGGCCACTGATGAGCAAGCGCCATCGCCAATCCGGACTTACCCACAGCAGTCGGACCAACCACTATAATTAAAGATGGTACAAAGGAACTATCTAACAAGCCACTCAAGCAATAATTTACCCAATATATAAGAGAAGGTGACAGCAGGTAGATGCATGGGTTATCGCTACGGAGTTAAAAAGGCGACTATGACCCCTTTCAGAAAAGTTGTCTGAAACTGCCCTGAAATCGCTTTCAACGCCTTTGTGCTAGAATCCGTAGGCGGATTATCGTTTTATTGGCTCACATCGGCCTTGTAGGGCTTTTCAAACAAGTCCGAAAACAGACAAAACAGGCCAAAGAGGAGCGGTCATCACTGACCTCAGGAGAAGATTGTATGGCAAATAGCTACGGTGCTCAGCAGATTCAGGTTTTAGAAGGGCTTGAGCCTGTCCGTAAGCGGCCAGGAATGTACATCGGCAGTACGGGGCCAAGGGGCCTTCATCACCTAGTGTACGAAGTCATTGACAACGCTGTCGATGAAGCCTTAGCCGGTCACTGCGACCACATTACCGCTTCGCTCAATGCAGACGGTTCGGTCACGGTAATTGACGACGGGCGCGGCATTCCCACTGATATTCACCCCAGTACGGGTAAGTCAGCACTCGAAACAGTGCTGACTGTGCTGCACGCGGGCGGCAAATTTGGCGGCGATAGCGGCTACAAGGTATCGGGCGGCTTACACGGGGTTGGCGTCTCAGTGGTCAATGCCCTCTCTGAGTGGGTAGAAGTGACCGTTTGGCGCGAGGGCAAAGTCCACACACAGCGCTTTGAGCAAGGCAACCCCATCGGCAGCCTGAAGTCCGAAAAAGGCAACAGCCGCACCGGCACTCAAGTCATCTTCAAGCCCGATGCGACTATTTTTACCCACACCGTGGAGTTTGACTACGACACGCTAGCTAGCCGACTGCGGGAGCTAGCCTACCTGAATGCGGGCGTAGACATTACCTTTACTGACTTTCGTCTGGAGCTGATCAAGGCCAAGCAGCCGCGAGTTTCTCACTATTGCTACGAAGGCGGCATTAAAGAGTACGTAGAGTACATCAACAGCGGCAAAGAGCCGCTGCACCCCGACGTTATCTATGTCAATTCTGACAAAAACGGCGTGCAGGTTGAGGCAGCTTTGCAGTGGTGCAGCGATGCCTTTTCTGACAATTTGCTGGGCTTTGCCAACAACATTCGCACCGTCGATGGCGGCACCCATCTAGAAGGGCTCAAAGCCGTTCTCACCCGCACGCTAAACGTGTTTGCTCGCAAGCGCAAAAAGCGCAAAGACACTGAGTCGAACATGGCCGGGGAAAACATCCGTGAGGGCCTGACGGCGGTGGTTTCGGTAAAGGTACCCGACCCGGAGTTTGAAGGCCAGACCAAAACCAAGCTGGGCAATACCGAGGTACGGGGTATCGTGGATTCTCTGGTAGGCGAAGCCCTCTCTGAGTATCTGGACTTTAACCCGAGTGTGGCCGATGCCATTTTGGAGAAGGCTATTCAGGCTTTCAACGCAGCAGAAGCGGCGAAGAAAGCCCGCGACCTGGTGCGTCGCAAGTCGGTGCTGGAGTCTTCTACGCTGCCAGGTAAGCTAGCTGACTGTAGCTCGCGCGATCCGAGTGAGTCGGAGATTTTTATTGTGGAAGGGGATTCTGCGGGCGGCAGTGCTAAGCAGGGGCGCGATCGCCGGTTCCAAGCCATCTTGCCGCTGCGAGGCAAAATCCTCAACATCGAAAAAACCGACGACTCCAAAATCTACAAAAACAACGAAGTACAGTCGCTGATTACAGCGCTGGGCCTCGGCATCAAGGGCGAAGACTTCGACCCCGCCAATCTGCGCTACCACCGCATCTGCCTGATGACCGATGCCGACGTAGACGGCTCGCACATTCGCACGCTGCTGCTGACCTTTTTCTATCGCTATCAGCGCGATTTGGTTGACCAGGGCTATATCTACATCGCCTGCCCACCGCTGTACAAGCTGGAGCGGGGCCGCAACCACACCTACTGCTACAGCGAGCGCGAACTGCAAGACGGGATTGCGGCCATGCCCGCCAACGCCAAGTACAACATACAGCGCTTTAAGGGCTTAGGCGAGATGATGCCGCAGCAGCTGTGGGACACGACGATGAATCCAGAGTCGCGCACGCTGAAGCGGATAGAGATTGAAGATGCGGCAGAAGCTGACCGAATCTTTACGGTGCTGATGGGCGATCGCGTTGCCCCCCGCCGCGAATTTATCGAAACCTACGGCCCCCGGCTCAACATGGCTGATCTAGACATCTAAGTAATCTTGCTCAGGTGTCCAACTGGTTCAGGTAACTGATGCCTACAGCAAACTCCTCTTGCGGCTCTAGCAGGGGGAGTTCTTTTCTCGTATTCGTCGATACAACATGAAAAAATGTTGCGAAATCTTTCTTAGGGTAGAGCTAGCCCTCTAAGCTTTAAGGAAGACGGGCAAATTCTGGTTTTTCATAAGTTAGAGATATTTAAAGAACATGAGCAACAATTTAGCCACCCAGCTCCGTGAGGGCACTAAAAAAGCTCACACTATGGCCGAAAACGTCGGATTTGTTCGATGCTTTTTGCGGGGTGTAGTCGAGAAAAAGTCCTACCGTAAGCTAGTGGGCAACTTTTACTTTATCTACTCTGCGATGGAAGAGGAGCTAGAAAAGCACAAGAATCACCCGATTGTTTCCAAGATATATTTTCCTAAGCTCAATCGCAAAGCCAGCTTAGAAGAGGATCTAACCTTTTACTACGGCAGCAACTGGCGCGACCAGATCGTCTTATCAAAAGGCGGACAAAAGTACGTAGACCGTATTCGCGAGATTTCGGCAACTCAGCCTGAGCTGCTGGTCGGTCACTCCTACACCCGCTATCTGGGCGATCTTTCCGGTGGCCAAATCCTCAAGAACATTTCTCAAAGAGCGATGAACCTGTCAGGCAGCGATGGCGTTGCCTTTTATGAGTTTCCCGCCATCGAAGATGAGAAAGCCTTTAAAGACCAGTACCGCGCTTCTCTGGGCGAAGCTCCTGTAGACGATGTCACAGCAGATGCCATCGTCGAAGAAGCCAACGATGCCTTTGGCATCAATATGGAGCTGTTCCAGGAGCTAGAAGGCAATCTGGTGAAGGCTATTGGCGTCATGCTGTTTAACAGCCTCACGGGCGGTCGCCGTCGCGGTAGCACCGAACTAGCCACTGAAGGCTAGCTCGATCAGATGTGATCATTCGTTTCACCATTAGTTTCTGAGTGTCTCTGGTTATTTATGTGGGAGGTTGCCTGTAGCAGGTGACCTCTTTTTTTGACTATGCTTAACCTGAGTATGCCTAAGAGATCGAAACTGACTGATTGAAAGCCTGACAGGGCAATTACGACACTAACCGCATTGATGAAATATGGTAAAAATTGTTGGCATTGGTGGCAGCCTGAGAACGGACTCCTACAGTATGCAGGCGCTTCACATAGCTGCCGAGCGGGCGAAAAATCTGGGCGCAGAGGTTCAGGTGCTGGACTTGAAGGAAATGAATCTGCCCTTTTGCGACGGCGGCAGCGACTATCCGGATTATCCAGATGCAGCCATCCTGCAAACGACCGTGAAAGAGGCGGATGCGCTAATTTTATCGACTCCTGAGTACCACGGCAGCGTCAGCGGCGTGATCAAAAATGCGCTAGATCTGATGAGCTTTGAGCAGCTCAGCGATAAAGTCGCTGGCTTTATCAGCGTGCTGGGCGGCCAGCCCAACAGCAATGCGCTCAACGATATGCGAGTGATTATGCGGTGGGTGCACGCTTGGGCGATTCCTGAGCAGATCGCTATTGGCCAAGCTTGGAACGCCTTTGATAGCGAGGGGCAGCTGAAAGACGAAAAGCTCTCGCAGCGGTTTGATGAATTTGCCAAAAGCCTGGTGGAGAATACAAAAAAGCTGAAGGGCTTGTGAACTATTCCTAACAGTACGAGCTAGCGCCCTAGCCAGTTAGCAGGTCTTCTTCGGGGTAGTGAATAGCGGTGGGATTGGGGTCACCTAAGATAGCAGCCATCAACAGCAAGATACCCACTCGGCCAATGTACATCATGGCGACTATAAACAGCTGACCGAGCGTGGAGAGATCAGCCGTGATGCCGGTTGAGAGTCCGACTGTGGCGAAAGCCGAGACCACCTCAAACAAAATGTTGATAAAGCTTAAGCCCGGATCGCTTAAAGAGATGCAGGTCGTAATCACCACGACGCTGATGATTGAAGACACGACTACTGACAGCGCTTTGAGCACGCGAGCGACTGGAATTTGCCGCTGGTAGCAGTTCACCTCTTCTTTGCCTCGGAGGGCAGTACGGGTGCAGATAAGGAGAATACGCAGGGTAGTGGTTTTGATGCCGCCGCCAGTACTGCCTGGGCTAGCTCCGATAAACATGAGGGCGATCGCCATAAATAAAGAACTCGCCTCCATCGCCCCAATATCAATTGAATTAAACCCAGCAGTTCGGGTAATCACCGACTGAAAACCCGCTATCAGCACCTGGCTTCCAAAGCTGTCGCCCGTCAGCGTATCGGGATTGTCAAATTCAATTAGCAGAAAGGCGACGGTGCCCAATATCAGCAAAAACAGCGTCGTGCTAGTGACCACCTTAAAGTGTAGTGAAAAGACAGTGCGCTCTTGGCGCAGCCGAATGCGATCGCGCGCCCACATAAACGCCTCCATAATCACCTGGTAGCCAATGCCTCCGAGAATAACCAACGCCGAAATCACCACAATTGGCCAAGTGTCTTCGGCATACTGCACCAGACTGTCAGAAAACAGGCTAAATCCGGCATTATTGAATGCGCTGACACTATGAAAAACAGAGAGCCATAGCGCCTGCCCAAAGCTGAACTGCTCAGTAAACGTCAGCAGCAGGCAAAACGCCCCCGTCAGCTCAAAAATCAGCGTCATCGAAACAATCGAAATCAGCAGCATCTTGACATTAGCTAGCTCAGAAGTTTCCATCGCCTGCTGAATGGCCAAACGATCCTTTAAACCCAACCGCCGGCCCACCAGCAACAGCAGCAGCGTAGTCGCCGTCATATAGCCCAAACCGCCCAGCTGAATCAGCGCCAGCACAATGACCTGACCAAACGACGAGAAATAAGTGCCCGTATCGACGACAATCAACCCTGTTACACAGACCGCTGAGGTCGCAGTAAATAGCGCCACCAGCGGACTATTCCACTCACCGCTGGCTGTAGCTAGCGGCAACATCAACAGCAGCGCACCAATCACAATCAAAGCGAGAAAACCAACGCAAATTGTTCTAGGAACCGTCATGATGTTAAGCAGCTGAAGAAGTGATGAAAGGACTGTATCAGGGCTGGGGATGAAACTCGCTGGATATCAATACATTTCATCATGACGGTTAATGCCGCAGACTCTACTCACGATCAGCCAAATACAGCGTCGAATATAGGGCAAGCAAAGGCACCATGACTACCCCGCTAACTCAGAGAATTCAGCAGTTTTATGACACTTCTTCGCCCCTGTGGGAGCGCACCTGGGGTGAGCATATGCACCACGGCTACTACGGTCTGAGTGGCCAGCACCGAAAAGACCGCCGCCAGGCCCAGGTCGATCTGATTGAAGAATTGCTGAAATGGGCTGACGTTCAGTCGGCGCAGATGATTCTTGATGTCGGCTGCGGTATTGGGGGCAGCACCCTCTATCTGGCCAAAAAATTTGCGGCTCAGGCCGTAGGCATCACGCTCAGCCCGGTTCAGGCTCAGCGAGCCAGTCAACGAGCCGCCGAGCAAGATATCCCCTTACAGCCTTGGGCAACGCTTAGCGATACAGACAATTCTGCCGTCAGTTTTCAGGTGGCCGATGCTTTAGCGACACCTTTCCCGGATAACACCTTCGATTTTATCTGGTCGATGGAGAGCGGCGAGCACATGCCAGATAAGCGGGCCTTCTTGCAAGAGTGTTACCGCCAGCTGAAGCCAGGCGGCACGTTTTTGATGGCCACCTGGTGCCACCGATCGACCGATACTTTAGCTGGCCCTCTGACCCACAGCGAGCAGCAGCAGCTTGACTGGCTTTATCGCCTCTATCATTTGCCCTATGTGATTTCGCTGCCCGCCTACGGAGAACTCGCCTCAGCCATCGGGTTTACAGAGTTAGAGATGGCGGACTGGTCACCGCAGGTAGAGTTTTTCTGGCAGGATGTTGTGCGTTCGGCG